>DASUEL010000247.1:0-8342 GCA_036275095.1 Bdellovibrionales bacterium | reverse complement strand
GGCCTGGAGAAAAGCCAATCCGGGAGCCGACGTGCTCGACGCTGGTTTCGTTGAAATGCTCGTGAGGCCCGCGATGGAAGCGCTCGGCCGTCGCAACGAACTCGCAGCCGAGTACAACGCCCAGGGCCTTTTGCGGATCATCTTCACCGAGCAGCACCTCGAAGAGTTCGCATATTTGAGCTCCGTGAACGCCGTGCTCGTGCAGCAAGCGGCGTGGCTCGCCGAGTCCGTGAAGCCGAAGAAACCGCAAGACGCATTCGGCGACAAGAAGGTTCGCGCAGTCTACCAAGCATTCGTCGAGCGTTTTCTCGAGCACCTCGATACCGCCCGCGGCGACGAAGCGCTGGGCCGGGCCCATGCCATCATGCAAGCCGTTGCGTCGCCCTTGTTGGCGGCCCAGAAGTAACGATTTCTGGTCTCCCGTCCAATGGGCGTTCTCGCGTAAACTGGACCCATGATCCGCAAACTCAAAACCGCCGCCGTCGAGTTTCTGAACTCACCTATGAGAGTCTTGATCGTTTGCGCGGCTTTCGGATTTCTCGTGCTGGTTCTCGACGGAACTTTATTTCGATTGTGGAATCTTCATCGCGAGGCGAGACGAATCGAAAGCAACATCGCGCGCCTTTCGGACTCCACGCGCGCGCTCGAAATGCAGATCAAGAAGGCGAAGGAGATCGAATTCGTGGAGCGGCAGGCTCGCGACCGCTTCGACCTTGTAGGCGAAGACGACCTCGTCTTCGTTTTCACCAACGAAAGCGACTGAGCTGCCCCGACGCAACCGGGCCCGCTTCACATCTTGACAGTGACGGGATTTCTTCGAAGGGCCGAGAGTGCTGGGCTTTGGGCCTGTCGGCCACGCTTCACGGACGCGCTTCGAAGCTTGAGCGTGAGCAGCGGCGTTGTTGACTTGTCCATGCAAACATCCAGTATGGCCCGGCATGGCATAGGGGTTTTGGTTTCCCTTGACGCACTTTTTTAATTTGGATTAGCGTAATGGTATCAAAAGCTTCTAGATGTTGCGTACCTTGAGGAGGAATTGTGGCTACTGGCCGTGTCAAATGGTTTAACGACAGCAAAGGTTTTGGATTTATCGAGCGCGAAGACGGCAAAGATGTTTTCGTTCACTATACCGCAATTGAAGGCAAAGGATTCAAAACCCTTCCTGAAGGTGCGAAGGTCGAGTTTGAGCTCTTGGAGACCGATCGTGGTCCTCAAGCCGACAAAGTCCGAGTCATCGAAGCAGAAGCCGCGCAATAATGAAAAAATGGACGTCCGCTGAAATTCGGCAACTCCGCTTACGGCTCGGCTGGAGCCAGGCGGAGCTGGCCCGCCGCTTGGGCTGCCGGCAGCAGACGGTGAGTGAGTGGGAGACGGATGCGTACGTGCCGCAAAACGCGTACTCACGTCTCCTCGAGCTTCTCCACGACCACCTCGAGGTGCACTCCGATCAAGTCAGCCGCCGCCCGGTCGCTGAGATTCTGATGAAAGAAGTCGGCTACTCCCAGATCTCCGGCGACGAGCTCAGTGAGAAGCTCACCGACGATCGCCACACGTTCGTTCCGAAGTTCGATCCTCAGGTCGACTGACGCCATCTAATTTTCACCACAATTTACGTTCAATGATGGCCGCGGGATATTCGCCATTGAATTTACGTTCCCACCGGCCTAGATTGCGGCTGTGAAAAAGCTCTATCTCGTCGATGTCAGCTCCATGTACTTTCGGGCCTTCTACGCCATCAGGCCCCTGAGCAATTCGAAAGGGCTTCCGACTAACGCGCTCTATGGGTTTCTCGCGATGACGGTTCGCCTGCTCCGCGAAATCCGGCCTGAGTACATGGCGTTTTGCTTCGATCACAAGAAGCCCTCGTTTCGCGTCGACATCGACAAGCGCTACAAGGCCAACCGCGAGGCCATGCCTGAAGATCTCGCGGCCCAGGTGCCGTACGTCCGCAAAATCGTCGATGCGCTCGGCATTCCGGCTTACGAGTACCCGGGCTTTGAGGCCGACGACATCATCGGCAGTCTCACGAAATACGGGCGCAAGCACAATCTCGACGTGCACATCGTCAGCGGCGACAAAGACTTCGGCCAGCTCGTCACTAAATTCGTTTCGATCTTCGACCCGATGAAAGACGTCACGCTCGACGAGGCGGGTGTCACCGAAAAATTCGGCGTGCGGCCTGATCAGGTCATCGATTATCTCGCGATCGTCGGCGATTCATCCGACAACGTTTGCGGCGTGAAAGGCATCGGGCCGAAGGGCGCGCAAAAACTTCTCAACCAGTACGGCACGCTCGATGCCATTTATGAAAACGTCAGCTCGATCAAACCCGATGGCATCGCGAAAAAGCTCAAAGAGAGTAAAGATGAGGCCTACCTTTCAAAAAGACTGGTGACGATCGTCACCGACATGGATTTGAAAGCCGATCTCGACGATCTCAAGCTCAAGCCGATCGATCGTGAGGCGCTGAAGGCCCTGCTGCAAGATCTCGAATTCAAGAATTTCGAGCGCACGCTGCTCGGCGAAGGCGCCGCCGAGAGTGCGAGCACGAAGAGCGGGGCCGCTTCCGGCAATTCGGCCGCGGCGAGCTCCGCAGCCATGGGAGCGGCATCTTCAGGCGGCGCGGCCGGCGACGAGGGACCGGTCGAAGTCGGAGACGACTTCAAGTCCACCGAAGAAACCGTTTCGGTCTCGAAGCTTTCAGCGGTGCTTCCGGCCCGCGCCGAAGTGTGGGCGCTTTGGACGGCCCGCGGCCTCGCCCTCGGCTACAAGAACAAGGCTTACAATATCGAAGGCGACGTCGATGCGCTCGCGACCTTGCTTTCAGACAAAAAAATTCAGTGGAAGGGCTACGACCTCAAAGAATTCTGGCGCGGCTTTCGCATTCGCGACCCTCACGCGACTTGGGACCACATGCTTGCGGCGTATGTCGTGCGGTCGCAACCCGTCGAGGGCTTCACGCACATTTATGCCCAATACGTCGGCGAGCCGTTTCCGGAGCTGCCATCAGCCGCTCAGTGGCATGTCGCCCACCAGAAGCTCGAGGTCGCGCTGACCAAGCGCCTGGCCGAACACAACGGCACACGCGTCTACCGTGAGCTCGAAGTTCCGCTAATTCCGATTCTTTACAAGATGGAGCGCAAAGGCGTTCTCATCGACACCGGCATACTCAAAAAAGAAAGCTCGGCTCTGCACAACGAGATTCGAGAAATCGAAGCGGCGATTCATGAAGAAGTCGGGGAGACCTTCAATATCGGGAGCCCGAAACAGCTCGGCCATATCTTGTTCGACAAGCTGAAGCTGCCAGCCGGCAAGAAGACAAAGACTGGCTATTCGACCGACTCGGGGGTTCTTGAAAAGCTTTGCGACGAGTTTCCGATCTGCCGCAAGATTCTTGAGTACCGCGAGCTCACCAAGCTGAAGTCGACTTATGTCGATGCGCTCCCGCTCCTGGTAAGTCCTGATGACGGTCGGCTGCACACGACGTTCAATCAGGCGGTGACCACGACAGGCCGCCTTTCGAGCACGAACCCGAACCTGCAGAACATCCCAATACGCACGCCGCGCGGAAGCGGCATTCGCCGCGCGTTCATCGCGAACGAAGGCTGCGAGCTGATTTCGGCCGACTACAGCCAGATCGAGCTTCGCGTGCTCGCGCACATCACCGACGATCCGGCGCTGAAGCGCGCCTTCGCTGACAATCTCGACATTCACACCGCGACGGCTTCCGAGATTTTCGGCGTGAAGCTCAAAGAGGTGACGCCTGAGCTGCGGCGGGCGGCGAAAGCGGTGAACTTCGGTATCGCGTACGGCATGAGCGCGTTCGGCTTGGCCGAGCGGCTCGAGATGCCGCGGAAGCAGGCGCAAGACATCATCCAACGCTACTTCACCCGGTTCGCCAACGTGCGCGAATACATGACCACGATCGTCGAGACGGCGAAGTCACAGCGCTACGTCGAAACGATCTTCGGCCGCCGCCGTTATATCGACGAACTGTTCTCGAAGAACGGTCAAATTCGCGCGTTCGGCGAGCGCGCCGCGATCAACGCGCCCATTCAAGGCAGCGCCAGTGACATCGTGAAGAAAGCGATGATCGAGGTCGACAAAGTGGCCGAGTTCGATTTGTTGCTGCAAGTTCACGACGAGCTCATCTTCGAAGGCAGCACCAAGGGTACCAAGGCGGAGATCACGAAAGTCAAAAGGGTCATGGAAAACGTCGTCGAACTGAAAGTTCCGCTGGTGGTCGACGCCGGCTCGGGGCCCAATTGGGAAGCCGCGCACTGATCTGAGGCGTTCTACTTCCGCTCCCAGCCGACGACTTGGCCGCCTTCGAAGTAGATGATGCGCTCTTCGCGCTGGTAGCCTTCAACCGACGAAATGTATCGCGTGTAGATCCAGCGCTCGTTTCCGAATGTGGGGTTGCCGGCGACTTCGACGGTTTCGGGATCGCCCCAGCTTTCGCGAACGGCCTCTTTCGGCATGCCGAGAGTGATGTCGCCGTCTTCAATTACAGAGGCGATATTTCGCGAAAAGCGCCCGCGGTCTTCGCGAATGCCCTTCGCTTGTACCCAGCGGCGCCGGGCGGAGGAGTCGCGCATGCTGAGAAACTCGGCGCGCTCTTTCGCCGTCATTGAAGCTTTGTAGCGGTTGTACTGGTCGCTTTCTTCATCAGAGCGAATATTCGATTCGAGTCTGCGGATTTCGACGTTTCCCTCGAGCTCGGAGCGCTCATTCTGGCTCAAGGTCCGGGTGCGCCCGCCATATGAGGGTTCGCCAACGTCGTCCCATTGACCGGCGTAGCCGCTCTCGGGGCTCCTTTGCATGAGTCCGCAGCCCGTCAGAAGCAGTACGATTGAAAGAGACAAAATCCGTTTCATACAGTCCTCCATCATGGAGTGGTGTTCTCTACCCATCTGATCGGATCGTTTTGAGATAGACTGAAGGAGTTGATCTGCCATAATTGAATCGAGCGGCGCGAAACATGGATGAACGCGAGAAACAACATAAGCTAAAAGCTCTCGAGCGGACTTTAGCCGAGGAGCTCGACCAGGCAGGCGCACCCGCGGCGAGCGGCACGGCTCCGTCCGCGCCAACACCCGCACCCGCGCCTGCTGGAGTGCAGCCGGCTTCGGTGCCCGCGGCCGCAGATGCGCCGCCGATTTCGATCGACGAGTTCGATGCCCTCCTGCGCGATAACGATCCTGACTTCGAAAAGCAGCTGAAAGACCTGGGCGACGGTATTCGGGAGTCGACGGCCGGGCTCAGCATCGAGCGTCTGAATATCGACGAGCTCATTGAAGATGAAGAAGACGATCCGCTTCCCAGTCAGAAAGACGTGGCGCCGCCGGCCGCCGCGAAGCAAAGCGAGTTTCTGAAGAAGGTCATTTTGCTCGCGAAAGGCATTGCGTGGGCGCCGGTCGCGGTGATTCGCTACGTTCGGTCGCGTGGCATCAGAGAAGCCATTCAATCATTGCGCGAAGAGCTGCCGAAAATCGGCGAGCGCGTGATGGCCGAGCTCCTCTCGGTACGCGATGAGGGCCGGCTGGCCTGGAAGAACTTCAAAGCGGCGAGCCGAAAACAAAAATCGAATTTGCTCCTGCTCGCCGGCGCGCTCGTCTTGCTCGTATATTTTGGAACACGGCTGATCGGCGGCGGAGGGCTGCCGCTTCCGCAACTGAAAGATTACATGAGCTCGCTCGAGCCGGTCGCCGAAAAGGTGACGAAGTACGACGTGACCCAGCCCATGGAAGACTTCAATAGCCCGCTCCGCCATCCGGAACACGTGGTTCTGCTCAGAAAAATCGTGGTGAATCTGCGCCCTTCAGAGGGCTCGACGCGCAATCCGATGGCCGCCTTCGAGCTCCTCATCGAAGCGGCGTCACGCGACACCGCCATCGAAGTCAAAGATCGGGAAAAAGAAATGATCGATATCTCCGCGCGAGTCGCCGAGAGCTTCGAATTCGGGGAGTTCTCGGAAGGTGAGGGAAAAGAACGTTTCAAGCTCGCGCTACGTCGCGAGCTCAACAAGGTTCTGACCACGGGGCGGGTCAGAAAAGTGTATTTCAAGACGGTATTTCACAAGCGCTGATTTCGGGACTTGGTCCGGCACCCGTGACGAGCCGGAGCCCGGCGGGCTTCACGCGCCGGGCTCGCTTCGATCGTTCAAGCGCTCAAACACTCAAGCGCTCAAACGCCGATCAGCGGATGCTCCGCGACCAGCTCATCGACATTGATGCCGTAAGCGCGTATGCGATCGTGCAGGGTGCTCTTGGGCATGTTGAGGTCGATCGCGGTTTTGCGCTGGTTTCCCTGGTTCGCGACGAGACGCTGCTTGATCATTTCGCGCTCGAGCTCTTTGATCAGTGGAAGTGTTCCTTTGGCGGGCTCGAGCATGTCCATGGCCGGGAGAGCGTCGATCAGTGACTTCAGATGGTCGGTTTCGATGCGGGTGCCGGGGAAGAGCGCCGACGCCCGGGCTACCGCGTTGCGGAGCTCGCGAATGTTGCCCGGCCACTTGTGGGCTTTGAGCTCTTGAATGGCATCATATGAAAAACGCACGCGCATCTCTTTAGCGAAGTGATTGAGGAGATCCTCGAAATCCTCGGGCCGGTCGCGAAGCTCGGGAATGTGGATCTTGATCACGTTCAAGCGGAAGTACAAGTCGGAGCGAAACTGCCCGCTTTGAATCTTCGATTGCAGATTTTGGTGGGTGGCCGCGATGATGCGCACGTCGGTTCCGATCGTGCGGTCGGAGCCCACGGGCCGAATCTCGCGGTTTTCGAGCGCCCGCAAGAGTTTGGGCTGCAGCGAGAGCGGGAGGTCGCCGACTTCGTCCAAAAAAAGCGTTCCGCCGCGGGCCGCTTCGAACGCGCCTTTGCGATCGTGCGTTGCGCCCGTAAAGCTGCCTTTCACGTGACCGAAGAGCTCGCTCTCGACGAGCGATTCGCTGAGAGCGCTGCAGTTCACGCTGACGAACGGCGCCTGGCTACGCTTTGAAAATTCGTGTACGAGTTTGGCCAGTACCTCTTTGCCAGTGCCCGAGCCGCCCAGCAGAAGCACCGGAAGTTCCGACTGTGCGAAGATCGGAAGGCTTTGAAGGCGTTTATTCCAATGGTCGTTTTTGCTGCGAAGAAGCGGATTGCTCAATGACGAAAAATCATGATCTTGAAAGAGGAGCTCTTTTTCGCCGATGCGGATGCGATCGCCCGGCATGAGCTGCGCCTCCATGACGCGGCTGCCGTTCAAGTACGTACCGTTGCGGCTGCGCAAATCTCGCAGAAGAAACCCGTCGACCTTGCGCTCGATGCGCGCGTGGCGCATCGACGCGAACGGGTCGTGCAGCTGCACTTGATTTTGCGGGTCTCGCCCGATCGTCAAAAAGTCGCCGACGACCACGGGCTGCATGAACGGCTCGCCGAGGGCCACCAGGTAAACGTCCTTGGCGGCGGAGGTCGATTGAGGGTGATGTAGCCAGGTTTGTGTGCTCATAAAACGTCCTTTCAGCTAGAGGTGATGGGTCCGGCTTCAAGGAACGTGCCGTCCATTATGTGCGAAGGGGAACGGCGGGTTGGACATGATCGTCCGGATTCTGGTACATAATCCCGGATTGGGGTCCATCCATGCGGTTCAAATTCATTAAGAGCGTCACGAAATTCAAGGATTGCCCCCCGGCCAACCTTCCGGAAATCCTGATCGTCGGCCGGTCGAATGCCGGAAAGTCCTCGTTGATCAATCGGTTCGCGAACGAAAAGATCGCCTATGTCAGTTCGGCGCCCGGCCGGACGACTCTGTTAAACTTCTATCAGACGAAGACCCACCGAATCGTGGACAGTCCGGGGTACGGATTCGCCATTGGCGGACGCAAAGAAGGCGACGTTGCGGTTCAAGAGTATTTGAACATGCGTTCCACGTTAAAAGGCGTCCTGGTTTTGATGGATATCCGGCGCAAATGGCACACCGACGAGCAAGCGGTGGTCGATCTGCTCGCGATACGAGGCATTCCATGGGCGCTGGTGCTCACGAAGGCCGACAAGCTCAACCGTAAAGAATTCGAGAGACAAACGCGCGAGCTCAAGAAGCAATCGCAGGCGCCTCAGGTCTTTCCGGTCTCGTCCCTCAAAAAAACCGGAATCAATGAGCTCCAGAAATTCGTGTTTGAAAACTGGGTTCAGTCCGAAGACAATGAGCCTCAATGAAAGTTTTAGGCGTCATCCCGGCCCGCTACGGCTCCACGCGCTTTCCTGGAAAGCCACTGGTATCCATCGCGGGGAAGCCCCTTTTGGCCTGGGTCATCGAAGCGGCCAAAGCCGCCCGAAAGATCACGACGGTATTGGTCGCAACCG
>DASUEL010000246.1:0-9222 GCA_036275095.1 Bdellovibrionales bacterium | reverse complement strand
TCCAATATATGGAAGCATTTTACCGCAAGCTCGCCGCCGCCGATCTCGCGGGTGCGAGCGGCTTGCGCCCTTAAGATTGTTAAGCGATCTACACAATTCTCAGTCTTTATTTTGCGCGCGGAATTTAGGAAAAATGAACGGAGTAACGCCGGCTCGTCGAGCCGTCCGCTCACGTGAAGCCCGGCGCAACGAGAATGGGCTTGAATGAGACCCCAAAACGTTCTGATAGTCGAAGACGACAAAGCGGTTCAGGAGATGATGCAAGACGTACTCGAACTTCAAGGCTTTCGTGTCTTCATTGCCTCCGACGGAGCCGAAGGAATCGAGAGGCTCCGGGAGATCGCGCCTGAGCCGTGCGTGATCCTGCTCGATCTCATGATGCCCAAAGCGAACGGCTGGCAGTTTCTCGAAGCCCAGCGCTCTGATCCGAAGCTCGCCGAATATCCCGTCGTGATATGCTCGGCGTATCCGGAGAGCGCGAAATCGCTGAAGCCCAAAGCCTACGTGCCCAAACCCATTCAGTTCAATGATCTGCTTAGTGCCGTGAAGTCGAATTGTGCCTAACCACGCCGCTAAAATTCTTTTCGTTGACGACCACCCCGCGAACATTCTGGCGCTTCATGCGTCGCTCAGGGATTGCGGGTACACGCTGATCGACGCCTCCTCCGGCTACGAGGCGGTGGAGCATGCACGCGAGCACGATTTCGCGGCGATTTTACTCGACGTGCAGATGCCCGGGCTCGACGGCTTCGAGACCGCGAAGCTCCTCCGCCAGCAAAAACGCTCGAAGACCACGCCCATCATTTTCGTGACGGCGAACCATCTGACCGAAGGACATGTTTCAAAAGGCTACGGCGCAGGCGCGGTCGACTATTTGTTCAAGCCGATCAACGTCGAAATCTTGAAGGCGAAGCTCGCCGTGTTCGTCGAGATGCAGCGCCAAGCGCTGCTCCTGAAAGAAACCGCCGTGCGTGACCGCGAAAACGAGCTCCTGAAAGAGGCGCTGAAGATTCGCGATGATTTTCTTTCGATGGCGGCGCACGAGCTGAAGACGCCCATCACGCCGCTCAATCTCCAGATGCAGGCGTTCTTGAGCATGCTCAACGAAGGAACCTTCGGCCGGATCGAGCCCGAGCGCCTGCGGCGAATGCTGGAGACGTCGAATGAACAGGTGCAGCGGCTCAATAAATTCATCGACGAGCTGCTCGACGTCACCAGAATCTCGGCGGGCAGGCTCGATCTCAAACGCGAAAAGTTCGATTTGGGAGAGCTCGTTCACTCGGTGGTTCGCTCTTTCGAAGCGCCACTGCGGGCAGCGGGCTGCGACGTCAGGCTCGACCTCGATTCGGGGATCGTCGGGCAGTGGGATCGGTTCCGACTTGAGCAAGCGGTTTCAAACCTGCTGTCGAACGCGCTTAAATACGGCGCTAGGCATCCGATCGAAGTTGCGGTGAAAAACGGCGGCAAGATGGCCCGGGTCAAAGTGAAGGACAACGGAATCGGAATCCATCCTGAAGACCAAGGCCGCATTTTCGAGCGCTTCGAGCGGTCCACCTCGTCTCAACACAACAGCGGACTCGGGCTCGGCCTTTACATCGCGAACCAGGTCGTCTTACGGCACGGCGGAACGATCCGCGTGGCCAGCCGGCCCGGTGACGGCGCCGAGTTCGTTCTGAATCTCCCTCTTGATTAGCCGCGGACCCGGTTCGAATGAGCGGCCGTGCTCACTTTATTTCGATGGACTCGGCCGGCAAGCCCAAGAACACTCCGCCCTGCACGCCTGAAAGTATGAGATATTTGGAGCTATCGTTGCCTGCACCGAAGAGACCAATAGGACCGCCTAAAATTGCGGCGCTCGGAGCCGCTCCGGCATATCGACCCCGGGGATCGCCGTCATTGGCGCTCAAGAAACTGCCGTAAAGAACAACGCCAGATATTCCATACGCATAAATGGTCCGCACACTGATTTTGTACATCTTCAGATTTGAGCCGACACAGCGTCCTTCCATAAAGCCGTAGCCGATGCCGAAATTAAAGATGGTGCACATCAGTTTGATGACCTGTGGACGAAATTTGAAACGAACTGGGCTTTGTCGAATCATTTCTTCGATCCGCTGATCGATCTGGCTCAAGCTGATGCCGCCGACGGTCTCGACTTCGCGTTGGCTCGATTCGATTTCGAGCTCTTCGGATTTTGCGGGCGAAGGAGCAACGCCAAGAATTAAACAGATCGTCGCGACGTAAAGTTTGATGTTGTCTTTGATTTTCATTCATCACCTCTAGCACGTGGAGCTTAGCAATTACCGGGCCGCGATCACGCAATCGGCGGCGGTTTATAACGGAGTTAATAAACCGGCTGACTTGAAGTTGCCGGAAATTGCGCTTCACGGGAGATCTTAACTGCTATCGGGTGTTCGGCTCGGGCTCCGGCTTTTGGGCGCTCCGTTTAAAAACCGTGTGCGGCCGGGCGCAGCTTAATCGCAACTAAGCGAACGAACCACCAGACGGACGTGCATCTGCTCGTGGCAGCGCTCGCCGAGCTCTTGATAGCAGGCCCAGCCCCGCGAGTCGGTCAATGCGACATAATATTTGGAGTCCCTCGCGAACGCGTAGACGACATAGCCCGGCGTGCGCGTGCGGCCGGTGAGAATCAACCGGTGGCGCGCGGCAAGCGGGCATGGCGCGGCACTCTCAGTGCGCGGAATCAGCTCCGCGAGCGGCACTTCGTGAAGCCCCTCGTAGCGCTCCTCCACGCCGCTTGAGTTTTTGCGATACACGGCCGCGCCTTGGCGGGTCGGGTAGTTGATCTCTTGCACCACGGCCGATTCGCCGTTCACGGCGCGCACGAGACCCACGCGCCTGATCGTAACGGGCCAGCGGCTCATGCGACCGGCGGAGCCTTTCGTTTGGATCAGCACGACGTCGCCTGTGACGGCGCCTGCCCGCGCGTGGACGGCGCAAATAACCAAAAGCGTGAGAAGAAGAGCTGCATGGATCCGCATGACCGTGAATTTGCACCGAACCACGATGGGCCACAAGGCGCGAATGGGGATTGGCAAATCCTTCAGAGCCCGCGCTCACCGCACGCATTAAATGGCCGGGCCCGTCCAGCGCTCGCCCACTGTCGCCGCGGCCGCCAATTGGAACGCGCGGCCTCCTTCGTCGTCGACCGATATTTCGGAGGCGGACAAAATCAGGAGCGCGGCAATTAGGCTCATCCGGCGTTTCATGGCTCAGCCTCCTGAATTGCGGTTCAGAAACGTGATCTCATACGAGTTGCCGTAAACGTCGGTGTAGTGAAAGGCCACCGTGCGAACGGCCCGCCACTCGATCGAGCAGCCGAGCGCGACTTCGCCGCTCGTCGTAAGCGGAAGCTCGGTCTGAAACGCGACACCGTTGTTGGTCGCGCAGGAGGCGCTCGTGCCGTACAGCTTGAGCTGCAAACCGGGCTTGGCGCCGGCCGCGATCACGGAGGCCGGGTCGGCCGGAAGACCGTTGCGGTTCGCGAAGATCCAAGTGACCCGCTCGAGACGGCCGTCGCTTGAGACCGTCACGCGCGGTACCGGAATCAAGATACTGTCTTTCGCCGTGCTCTGATCAGGTAGCTCGAAGGCAAGTGCCGTCGACTGAAACTTGACTTTGTAGACGCCGCCTAGGGGCGCACCGTTGACGAAAAGCGATTCGTACGCGCTGTACTCGGCATGATGTTGGATGTCTTGCGGGGGCATAGGGTTGAGCTCGCTGAAGACTTGGCCCGGATAGTAGTCGTGGCTCAAGAATGACGGCCCGGTGAAGCCGACCGTTGACGGGCGGGCAGCACCGTAGGCGCGAAACTGAACGCGCGCCCAGTCGATGCCCGTCTCTAGGCCCGTTACGGCCTGCGTTTGAGCAAGACCGAACTCGCCGCCCTTCACCGCATAGCGGACATGAAGCCCGTACCAGCTGCCGGTGAGTACATCGAGCACGCCATCGTTGTCGGCATCGGCGTTTTTGATGAGAGCCGCGAGCACGTTATCGCTTTGAGCGAGGGCTGCGCGCTCGACCAGACTCAAGGGGAGCTGCTCGGCGAAGACGTCCTGAGCGGGCACGAAGCGATCGCCCGAGAGAGTCAGCTCTCCGAGCTCGATGGCTTCAAGTCCCGTCTGAAGCTTCGTCGTGGGGAGCGAATCGATGTCGTCGCCGAGCGAGAGGTAGCCCGCATAGCTGTCGTCGCTGCGGATGAAAAAGAGCCCGCTGACGGAGGAGAGCGGTACATCGGCTTCTAAAACGCCGTCGACAAGCTCGACGAGCTGCACGCCCTCGACGGGCGAAACGATCACGGCGCGATCGATTTCGGGCGCGGCAAGCGTCGCACTGAGCGGCGCGGGCATCGAAACGCTCGCGCGGACCGCGATGCGCTGGCCTTTTTCGATCATGGGGGGCTGAGTCTCGGGTCCGCACGCAGTCAGAATCGAGAGCGCCACTATCGCGAAGTAAATCGTAATCAGTTTCATTTTTTAGCTCCTGGTTAGAGTGAGTTGGTTACACCCCTTTCAAGAGCAATGAGCGCACCGGGCAGGCCTGCCCTCTATTGCAACGGACGGGCCGCCGTCCTGGAGGCAGGAATTCCCGTTCTGAGACCGCGTAATGGGGCCTCGTTTTTCGTCTTCGAATGAGGCGCGGGTCTTGCGCCTAATCGTGATATTGATAAACCCGAACCGTGTTGCTTCCGCCGACCGGGAGATAAAGCGTATCGTCGGCGGTCGCGGCCGCAAGGCCTCCGTTGTTGGGGTTCACGAGCCCCGGAAGATTTTCGATCAGCGAGAGCGTCGCACCCGTGTAATCGTAGAGCGAATAGCTCGCGGCATGCTTGCCATGAATCACGCGTGAATTGTCGTTCAGAAATCCCCACTGGCCGTAGCCCGCGACCGAGTCGAGCACCGCGTTCGTCGTGCCGTTGAGCATGCGCGTGTCGTCGGGCGGGTTCGCGACCGCGAAGACGCGGCTCCCGTCGGGGCTCGCGTAAAGACGGTTCGCCACGAACGGGCTGATCGAAAAGTTGGTCGAAGCGGTCAGCAGATAGCTGTTGTACACATAAATCCAGTCACTTCCGCCGTGGCACTGGTCGCTCACGAACATTTTTGAAAGTGACGTGATCACGAGGCCCGTCGGGCAGGCCGGCGTGGTGTCGAAGCTCGCCGCGGTATCGGTTGAGGTGTCGATTCGAAAGACGTCGGAGGTGCCGCCGTTTTGCGCATAGTAGACGAAGGCGTCTCCGGGGCTCACGGCCGGCTGGACGCCGTAGCTCGTCGTCACGGTCACGAGCGACGACGCTTTCGTGGCGCCGTCGATGACCCAGATGCGATGAGGCGGGCCGGCCGTCGTGAAATAGGCTTTCGAGCCGTCGCTCAAAAAGACCAAGTTATTGGACCCGTTGCCGGCGCCGACGTTGATCGTCTGCGTGACCGCGTTGGTCGCCGTATTGAGAACCGAGATCTGATTCGAAGTGTCGTTGTTGAGGACCCAAATTTCGCTCGAGCCCGGGCGCGCGATGGCGGCAATCGGAGCCGTCCCCACCGTGACGTCGGTGACGGTGCCCACGACCTTGAGCGTGCGTGCCGAGGAGACGCCGTCATGAGTCGCGGTGACGGTCGTGATGCCTCCGGTCCCGGAGCTCGTGAAGAGCCCGTCGCTATCGATCGCTCCGACGCTGGCATTGCTGAGTGACCAGGTCACGAGCGAGGTCGTGTCGCTGCTCGCGCCGCTATTGTACGTCGTGAGCGCCGTGAACTGAACGGTCGCGCCGCCCGTCGCGACGAAATTCGCGGCCGCGGAGACACTGACGGATGCCGGCGCATTGGATGAGGAGCTGGCCGCCGCCGTGCACGAGCCGCCGAGGCCGTTCTTGACTGTTCCGCGCAAGCCCTGACAGTCGGGACCGCAACCGTAAAGCAGCAGCACGACCGGCGCGAATCCTGCGAGTATGATTCGTTTTGAGACTTTCATTGGGTCCTCAACTTTCTTTTCGGCATTCGGCCTTTGGACCTGAGCGATTCCCGCCCGTTCGTAAAGTCGTTTCATTTAACCAGTGATTCGGTGCTCGAAAGCTCAAGCACTCGAACGTATGAGCTCTCAGTCTCAGTGACGCTCTGGAGCACGACGAGCCGCTCTTCACTTTTTCCGCAAACGTGGAGCTCCGCCACCGATTGATACACCGAGGCGTTCACCGCGAGCCGGTAATGGCCCTCGGAGGTCGGGCGTACGGCCGCCGATTGCGGCAGCCGCCGCGGTTCCGAGACCGCGCCCGTGCAGAGCACGATTTCGACCGCCTCGGGTACCGCGGCCGGCTCGACTGTGCCTTCGATCACGATCCAGGGATCATTGAACGGAGCCTGAAGGCTCCCGGCCGCCGGCGCGCAGGCGCCAAGCGCGAGACAGAAAAGGCTGAGCGCGAGCTTCGAATCCATTTGAGACCTCCAGCACTTCAATCCTTCAATCGGCAAGCCGTGCGGCGTGCGGGTATGAACGGCCCGCGCGGTCCGCAGTCCTGAACGCTGGACGCTCATTCTGAGACGCAAGGTTGGCGATGAATAAACCGATACGATTCATGGTCATCAGCCTGAAAGGAGGAGACGGTGACGGCGGCGGTGGAGCGCATACACAATACGAAACGCGTCTTAGTCGTGGACGACGAATCGCACCAACGCGCGATTCTGACCGAAGCCATCACCGACCTCGGCTACAAAGTGACGGCGCTGGCTTCGCCCGCGGAGGCGCTGGACCGGCTCCGCAAGGAATATCACGACGTCGTCGTGACGGACATGCAAATGCCCGGGATGACGGGGCTCGAGTTGCTCGCCCGGATTCGTGAATGGGACCCGACGATTGGCGTAATCGTCGTTACGGCCCACGGCACGATCGAAACTGCCGTCGAGGCCATGCGTAACGGCGCGGAAGACTATGTTCAAAAGCCGGTCGAGTTTGGCGCGCTCGAAATCGCCCTGACCCGCGTCTTCGAGAAACGGGCGCTCGTGCGAGAAAACCTCAAGCTTCAAAACGAAAACACGGCTTTAAGGCGCGACATCGGAATCAAGTATCACCTGGGGAACGCCATCGGAACGAGCCCCGCCGCCAAAGAGCTCATCAAAAGCGTGGAGAACTTCAGCAAAACGCGCGAAATCGTGCTGGTTCTCGGCGAGGCGGGCACGGGCAAGACCGACATCGCCCGCATGATTCATTATAATTCCCCCTGGGCGCCGAATCCGCTTTTGCTTTTCGACTGCGCCTCGGTTCCGCTCGATCTGCACGAAGCCCATTTGTTCGGCGAAGAAACGGCCGTGCGGGGCGGAAGCAAAGTGCCGGGCTACGCGGGTCTCGTCGAGAAGGCCCATATGGGGACCCTCGTCGTCTCAAACGTTCATCTCTTGAGCCGCAAATGCCAATCGCGCCTTTCGGGCGTGGTGCGCGATCACGTCACCCAGCGAACCGGCGGCTCGCAAAACTACTATGCCGACATCCGCCTGATCGCGACGTCGAGTCCCGGCGACGTCGAAAAGCTGATGGAAGGCCGGTGGGACCTTTATCACTTTCTGATGGAAAACACGGTCGTGGTGCCGCGACTGCGCGATCGCAAAGAAGATATTCCGCTTTTGGCCTTGGCGGTCGCGCGCCGCATGAGCGCGCAATACGGCAAGTCGATCGAGACGCTGGATCGCGCGCTGACCGAAATGCTAGCGGCTCATGACTTTCCGGGCAACTACAGCGAGCTCGAGTCAATGATTGAAACCGCGGTGCTCGGGAGCACCGGCACCGTCTTGAAAGCGGAGCATCTGACTTTCACGCCGAGGAAGAGAGCCTGATATGAAAATTAAAGGCGTTCACGTTCTTATCGTCGATGACGAAGCCCACCAGCGCATGATCGTAGCGGAGTTCCTGAGCGGGCTCGGCGCGGAGGTCCGGGCGGCGGCGAACGGGCACGAGGCTCTGCAAGCTCTCAAAGACGACGAGAAGATCGAGCTCGTCATCTCGGATCTGCAAATGCCCGAGCTCGACGGCCTGGGGCTTCTAAAGGCCGCGAAATCGCTGCGGGAGGATCTCCCGTTTATCGTGGTGACTGCTCATGGCACGATCGAGACGGCCATTGAGGCCATTCGCCAGGGGGCCGCCGAGTATCTTTTGAAACCCCTCGAGCTCGAAGAGGTGCGGCTGAGAATTCAAAAAATTCTGGAGGTCCGCTCGCTGGCTCGCAAAGCCGCCTGGCTCGAGACTGAACACAGCCGGCTCGCCAAGACGTCGTCGTTCGTCTTCGAGAGCCCCGTCATGAAAAAGCTTTTCGCCGACTTGAACCGCGTAGTCGGAAGCGATACGACCGTTCTTCTCAGCGGAGAGACCGGCGCCGGCAAAGAGGTCGTCGCCCGCTTCTTGCACGATCATGGGCCGCGGGCCAAAGGGCCGTTCATGGCAATCAATTGCAGCGCGGTACCCGACAATCTTCTCGAGTCGCAGTTTTTCGGCCATGAGAAGGGCGCCTTCACCGGCGCCGACCGGCGCATGCTGGGCTCGTTCGAGCTCGCGAACGGCGGCACGCTCTTTCTCGACGAGATCGGCGAAATGGACCTCAAACTGCAGGCGAAAATGCTCCGCGCGCTCGAGGAGCGAAAAATCACGAGGCTCGGGAGCCCGGTGCAGACCCCGATCGACGTGCGCATCATCGCCGCCACGAACAAGAGTCTGCCCGAGCTGGTGAAAGAAAAGCGGTTCCGCGAGGATCTATATTATCGGCTCAACGTGGTGCATTTTCAGCTGCCTCCATTGCGGGAGCGCAAAGAAGACTTGCCGGCGCTCGTTCGCGCGTTCATCGAACGAGAGCTCGGTGAAAAGAGAAAATCCGAAATCAAGATTGAACCCTCGTTTCTCGAAGCGCTTTCGCGCTATGCGTTTCCGGGAAACGTGCGGGAGCTTCGAAACATCGTCGAGCGCGCGCTCTTGTTCGCGGTGAAGGGTACTTTGACCGAGGGCTCCTTGCCGTCGGAGGTGACGGGCGGCGCGCATGCGGCGCTCGTGGCGGCAAGCCCCGTGCCCACGGCCCCGCCGGGCGATAAGGCGCTCCCTGATTTGCTCAACGACTACGAGAAAGCGCTGGTCGCGGCCGCGGTCGAGCGCTGCAAAGGTGACGTTGAAGAGGCCGCGAAGCTTCTGAAAATCTCGCGCTCGGCCCTTTACTCGAAGCTTTCGAAATATGGT
>DASUEL010000245.1:0-4330 GCA_036275095.1 Bdellovibrionales bacterium | reverse complement strand
CCGAGTCGGCGCGAGCACGAGCGCGGCTTTGCGCGGGTTCTCGAGCACGCGCGCCACGAGGGGCACACCGAACGCGGCCGTTTTGCCGGTTCCGGTTTGGGCGCAGCCGACCAGATCGCGGCCTTCGAGCGCCACGGGAATCGCGGCCGCCTGAATCGGGGTCGGTTCAGAAAAGTTCATTTTAGCCAGAGCGGTCTTGAGCTCAGGGCGCAGGTTCATGTCTTGAAAACTAAGAGCCATTGAATCCTCCATAGGATCGGTATCTCGGCCACCTATTGGTGCCGGCGTCACGGACTAGAGGATTTGAAAGAAGTAGGTCGATCAGGCCCCGAGTACTGTGCGAAATGAAAGAAGTTTGTAACACAATCGCCGGGTGAATGCACCCGGCGGGCCCATATATATAGAGACAGGGCAAAAACTTAACATTATGGCATTCAAAGCGCGTATAGGCGATTTGAACGCCTACCCAGCCTGGCCGTGGCTCAATTCTTCAAAGCGGCTTCGATCGCCGACACGATCATCGGATCTTCGGGCGCGATATCGGGCGCGAAACGCTCGATGACTTCGCCCTTGCGATTCACCAGGAACTTCTCGAAGTTCCAGTTGATCTCACCCGTGGGCTTCGGAGTAATTTTGCTCCCGGGCTTCGTTTTGGGAGCGGGCTTCGCCGCCGTGAGCTCCTTATAGAGCGGATGCTGGCCGGGTCCCTTCACGACGATCTTCTCGAACATCGGAAACTTCACTCCGTAGTTGAGACGGCAGAACTCCGCGATCTCTTCGTTCGAGCCGGGCTCCTGGCCCGCGAACTCGTTCGCCGGAAAGCCGAGCACTTCGAGGCCCTGCTCGCGGTACTTCTCGTACAGGCGCTCGAGACCGTCGTACTGCGGAGTCAGCCCGCATTTAGAAGCCACGTTGACGATCAAAAGCGCTTTGCCTTTGTAGTCGCCGAGTTTCGCGGGTTTGCCGTTGATGGTTTTGATCTGAATGTCTTGTATGGAATTCGCCATGTGCTCCTCACTGGTTCAATGACTGGGTATCGATGACGAAACGGTAACGAACGTCGCCCTTCAGCATGCGCTCGTACGCTTCGTTGATCTTCTGGGCGGGAATGACTTCGATATCGGAGGTGAGCCCGTGCTTTCCGCAAAAGTCGAGCATCTCTTGCGTCTCTTTGATGCCGCCGATGAGCGAGCCGGCAAGACTTCGCCGTTTCATGATCAGCGAAAACGCGTGAACCGGCGGCGCCTTCGGCGGAACACCCAGGAGCACCATCGTGCCGTCACGGCGCAAGAGGTTTAGATACTTGTTCCAGTCGAGATCGACCGAGACCGTGTTGATGATCAGATCGAAATAGTTACCGAATTTTTCGAACGTTTCGGCCTGTGAGGTCGCGTAGTGGCCCTTTGCGCCCATGCGCAGGCTGTCTTCTCTTTTTTTGGTCGACTGGCTGAGCACGTTGACTTCGGCTCCCATCGCCGCCGCGATCTTGACGGCCATATGACCTAGGCCGCCCAGGCCGACGACGGCGACCCGCTTGCCCGGGCCCGCGTTCCAATGTCGAAGCGGAGAGTAGGTGGTGATGCCGGCGCAGAGTAACGGCGCGGCTTGGTCGAGCGGCAGATTCTCGGGAATCCGCAAGACGTAGTTTTGATCGGCGACGATGTGGGTGGAGTAGCCTCCGTACGTCAGGGTCTTTCCGTCTTTTTCGTAGCCGTTGTACGTTGCGACCATTCCGCGCTCACAGTATTGATCGAGCCCTTCGCGGCAGGAGGAACAGTCGCGGCAGGAGTCGACGAAACAGCCAATGCCGACCTTGTCCCCGGCTCTGAATTTCGTGACTTGTGCTCCGACGCGTGAAACGACCCCGGCGATCTCGTGGCCGGGCACCATGGGATAGATCGATCCGCCCCACTCGTCGCGCGCCTGATGAAGGTCGGAGTGGCAAATGCCGCAAAACTTGATGTCGATTTGAACGTCGTTGGGCCCGGGCTCGCGCCGGCTGATCGTGTGAGGGGCCAGTGGGCTCTTCGGGTCCCGTGCCGCGTAGGCTTTTACTTGCTGCATTTTCTCTCCTATGGGTTCTTGAAATGATCAGAGTTCGCGGCCTGGCTGAACAAGAATTTTGCGCGCGTCTTCGAGAAACATGGTGATAAACATGGTGATATTGTGGCCGTTCGGCGCCGTCCAATAATAAAGCTCGAGCATGGAGCGATCTTAGCCGGGAACCATTTCGCTTCCACTAGTTTTTTGTTCATTTTTAGAACACGTTCATGCCAGACTGTGGCTATGAAAGCCTTCAAGAACGCGTATCACCTTCTTTCTCTCGCGAGGCTTTCGATCATTTATGCGCTACGCCCCAAAGACGTGACCCTCACGTTCAAGTTCGCCGATCATTTGATTGGTCTCGGCGCCTACTCCGATTGTGAAAAAGCGCTGAACGCGCAGCCGCAAGCGATGGATTTGATTCGGACCCGCGAGCGCATTCAACCGGTTTCGCTCGCTGAGCTTCTGCGGACGCCTCCGGGCACGCTTGGTCATGAATTTGCGCGCCACATGATCGGCGCGGGCTTGCAGCCCGATTTCTACCCGAACATCGCCATCGAGAGTGATGCCCATTACGTGCTCCAGCGGCTTCGATCCATTCATGACCTCGTCCATCTCGCAACCGGTTACGACACCAGTGAGGACGGCGAAATCGGACTGCAGTGTTTTCTGATGGCGCAACTGCGGTGGCCGTTCGCGATGCTCATCGTGGGAGGCACGATTTTCGTGGCTCCCTTTCAACGGGGCCGGCACGACTTCACCCGGAGAATGGAGATCATCGTGGAAGCATGGCGAATGGGTACGAGCGCCCGCCCGGTCTTCGCCTACGATTGGAACCGCGCCTGGACGAAGCCGCTCGAACAGGTGCGAGAGGAGCTGGGCATTCGGCCTTCCCGCATCTTCGGTTTTGCCACGCCCCCGCGCGCAGCGGCCGCCACGCGCGGGTCCGCGCCGGCTCTCGATATCTCACCTTGATTTTTTAGCGATCTAAACAATCTACAGCGGCCTTGTGGAGTAAATAACTCCCATGCAAGGACCTTTTGACGTCATCATCGTCGGTGCCGGCGCCGCGGGGCTCGCGTGCGCGGCTGAGCTCCTTCAGCACGGTAAGAAAATCGTCGTTCTCGAGGCCCGCGACCGGGTCGGCGGGCGAATCCATACTCTGTATTTGCCTGAGTCCCCGGTTCCAGTCGAGCTCGGCGCCGAATTCATTCATGGCGACCCGGCGGAGCTGCTTCACTTGACCAACGGCTCGCAAATCCCGTTTTATGACGGTTGCGACAATCACCTTCTGCTTCAGGGCGACAAGCTGCGAAGCGTACCGAATTTTTGGGACCAGCTCGGCAAAGTCATGAAGCGGCTCGATCGCGGCCTGAAAGCCGACCGCAGCTTGCGTGAGTTCATCGAAAAATCGAAAGGCATCGACTCAAGAACCCGCCGCCTGTTCACCGCATTCGTTGAGGGCTTTCATTCCGCCGATCTCGCCGTGATGGGCGAGAAGGGCCTCGCCGACGCTGAACAGTCCGACGAAGAAGATTTGAACGAATCGCTGATGTTTCGGCTTCCGCTCGGTTATGAGCGGCTGCTGAAGAGGCTGTCGCAGAAAATTCCAAACCCGGAAGCGCTCATTCGTCTCAGCATGCGCGTCCGGCGCGTAGAGTGGAAGCGCGGCGAAGTGACGTTGAAGTGTGAGTCGGCGCTGAGCGGGCGAGGCGAGACGTTTCGCGCGAAAAAAGCGGTCATTACGGTGCCACTCGGCGTACTGAAAGCCGACTTGAGCCGCGGGCTCGAATGGGCGCCGGTGCCTGGCGGTCTCGAGAGTGCGCTGACCGGCGTTCACATGGGCGACGTTCAGCGCCTGGTCTTCAGATTTCGCTCGCGGTTCTGGGAACAGCTCTCGAAGGAGCCAGTCGGGTTTCTTCACACAGGGCCCGAGTATTACTTTCCGACTTGGTGGACGTTCATGCCGATGCGCACACCCCATCTGGTCGCGTGGCAAGGCGGGCCGAAGGCACGGGAGCTCGCGGCGGTCACACACGAGCTCAGAGTCGAGGCGGCGCTGAGAACGCTCTCGGCGCTCACGGGAAAGCCCCTGCGGTTTCTGAATGCGCAGATGGAGGCCTGCCACGGCCATGACTGGAGCAACGATCCGTTTTGTTGGGGCGCCTACAGTTACATCGGAGTCGGCGGCATGAACGGTGCCGCGCGGCTGAGAAAGCCCTTCGACGATACCATCTACCTGGCGGGCGAGCACACGGCCAGCGGCCCCAACCGGGGAACCGTCGGC
>DASUEL010000244.1:0-3709 GCA_036275095.1 Bdellovibrionales bacterium | reverse complement strand
TTCGAATTTCTATAAGAATGTCCTGAAATCGACCGATTCGAGCAAAGTGACCCAAGAGTACATTCAAGAGAAGCTGAAGGCCGCCGTTTGGCTGATCAAGGCCATTCATCAGCGCCAGCGCACGATCTACAAGGTCACCGAAAGCATCGTGAAGCATCAGCGCGAGTTCTTCGACAAGGGCCCGGCGTTCATCAAGCCGATGATTCTGCGGGACATCGCGAACGACATCGGCATGCACGAATCGACCATCAGCCGGGTGACGACGAACAAGTACGTTCACACGCCCCGCGGAATCTTCGAGCTCAAATACTTCTTCAACTCGGGCATCAACCGCAGCAACGGCGAAGCGCTCGCGAGCGAATCGGTGAAGCTCAAGATCAAAGAGATGATCGACAAAGAAGAGCCGAAATCACCGCTCTCCGACCAAAAGATCGTGGAGATTCTCAAAAAAGAAGGCATCGAGATCGCCCGCCGCACAGTCGCGAAGTACCGCGACGTTCTCGGCATCCTGCCGTCGAGCAAGCGCAAGAAATTCTTCTGATCGCTCCTTTTGGGCCGCGGGCCCACAGGCACGCGCCCATGGTACCTAAATTTGTTTATAGGCCGGGCGCACGCTAGCATTTTTTCAATCCTGGGCCCCGTTTTGACCGCGCGCCGTGCTTTCGGGTAGAACCCGTCCATGATTAACGATCGAAACAAAACGGCCTTTCGCCGAATCGCACTCATCGCGTTTTTCCTTCTCACGGCAGCCCAGCCCGCGCGGTCGTTTGAAACCGATCAATACAGTCTGCCTCCTGAATCCCTGATTGATGTCGGCCCCGAAATCAGCTCGTGGGTTTACCAAAATTTGAAAAAGGCGGTCGCCGAGGCCGCTCCGGGCACGTCTGAAATCGAGCTGACCTCGAAGCTGCTTCACCGCCTTGCGAGTTGCGATATCGGCGTGACTGTTTTCAATTCGTCCCATGTGGCCGGCCATTGCACGTCCCGATTTCTGGAAAAGACGTTCCGCAAGCGCTCGACCGGGGTACGCCGCTACGTTCATATCCCTTCTCCCTCGATATATAGGTGGGGCACGACCCCCGGTGCGCTCGGGTGGCTCTATCAGGACGGCTTTGTCGACAGCGATTATTTTTGGCGCTCGTTCTCGGGGACGATCAACGTGTACGGCAACATCATCGGTTTGGATAAGATCGGCCACTTTTTGAAACTCGGCCGTGATTACTACCGGGTTTACACTGAAGCGCTCGCGAACGGAAAAAGCGAACAAGAGTCCGAGCAGCTCGCGATCGATACGATCGGCGTATGGCACGAGCAACACCTGTACGGAAAGCTCGCCTCTGGAATCTACTCGAACGCCGATCTCTCCGCCAACTTCGCCGGCCTCATGCTTTACAAGCGCCTGTTCAAGGGCGCGACGATCTGGAACGTCCGCTACGAGCCGCTATTGCGAATGCAGGAAGACGGACGCTGGGAGCTCTCCGCCGAGCTCGACGGGCTCGCGCTTCTCAAACCGTTTCTCACGCCGCACTTGAACGAGGCCCTGAATCCAAACTGGTTCACCGGCTCGAAAATCGAGAAGCTCCGCGCCGAGATCACCAAGCGCTGCGACGCTTGGACTTCGCGATTTCCCGAACGCACGGCTGACGACTATGAAGAGCTCGCGCGCACGCTTCGCACGTGGAATGGCCGCGACTACGGTCACCAAGTTCAGCCGGGCGGAGCCTTCACAATGGGGCGACTATGTTACCACTCTGTAACCAACTTGCCGTAATGGTTACAATAGAGTAACCGACGCCAAGAAACGGTTGTCTCGGCCGTGACCTGGGTGCTAGCAAGGCTTTCATGGAAGTCGTTCAGCCCCGTCTTTTGCTGCAAAGAGAATTCGCTCAGCGTTGCGAGCGTAACCCTAGGTATTCACTTCGCGCTTTCGCGCGCTCGTTGGGACTGAGCCACTCGACGCTCTCGATGGTCTTGACCGGTAAACGCCGCCTTTCGAGAAAGATGTTTTCCCAAGTCGCGCCTTCGCTTCACCTGACTGAAACCGAAAAGTCGGCGGTCTCCCGTTACTTCGGGCCCGATGAGCTCGGGTTTCTCGAAGTTCCCGAAGACACTCAGTTCAGGCAAATCAGCCTCGATACGTTCGCGGTCATTTCAGATTGGTATCATTACGCAATTATTTGTCTGCTCGATTTGCGGGAGTCGCAGTTCACGGCCCCTTGGATCGCCGAGCGCCTTGGTCTGACGGTCGTGCAGGCCCAGGAGGCCATGGATCGTCTCGTTCGGCTCGGAATGGTCGTCAGGGTCGGGCGGCGCTGGAAGTACTCGGGGCTTCCGTTGAAGGTCGACAATCTAGTGACCGAATCGACCGAAGCCACGCGAAAGTTTCATACGCAGCATTTGTTCAAGGCCATCGAGTCGCTCAATCATGATCCCGCCAATCGCCGCGCCTTCAACGGCATGACCTTCACGATGGACCCATCACTGATTCCGCTCGCGGTTCAGCGCATACGCGACTTTCAGCGCCGGCTAGTGCGAGAGCTCGAAAAAAAGGGTTCGGGCAAAGCCGTCTACTCGATAAACATTCAGGTCTTTCCTCTCGAAAAAGTCTCAAGGAGTTGGGTATGAAGTCACTGACGATCTTTTTGTTGGTCTTGGCGCCGTGGCTCGCGAACGCGGGACACGAGCATCCGGGCGGCGGCGACGCTCTCGTTTCGCAGTTCAAAAAGATCGCCAAAGCCCTCGCCGAAGATATTTCCGATTTGCACTACGTGCATGGTCTCGAGAACGAACAGCTTCAATCCGTCCAGCTCAAGTTGCCGTCGGCCGTCATCAACACGCCGGTTTCGAGCACGGATGAGGCGCTGGTTTTGCCCGACGGTCGCGAAGTCGACGCCATTCATTACTCTGGCCCGAACGCGCGCATCCGATTCAATCGCGCTCGTTGGCGGGCGATTGAGGCGAGCCTCGAGAGCCGAAGGCTTTTGGCTCTTCACGAGTATCTCGGCGTCATCGAAGTCGAAAAAGATCATTACCGGGTTTCGGAGGCGATTCTTGCCGAGCTGGCAAAACAAGCCGCCACGAAGAAGCCGGGCCTGATCAGGTCGTGCGCGGAGCTCGTCTCAAAGCTCGGTCAGCAGCATAGATACTCCAAACTCGTTTTGGTTTCCGATCTCGACTGCGATGCTCGAAATCTCCCCGAGATGCCGCCGGAAGGCTACATGCCCGGCGACCTCGACATCGAGCTCGACGGCGCCGGCCACACGATTCGAAACCTGCTCGTCGGATCCAAAGCCCAAACCGTCTTTTTCGCGCTGAACATGATCGCGGCGCCATTTCAGGTCGTGCGAAAGCCCATTCGTAACATTCGGTTCGAGAATTTGCAGGTCTTCGGGCAATTCGGCGCGGCCGGCCTGACCGAATCCAATTACTCGACGATCGAAGGCGTTTACATCGACGGTCTCATCTCCGGATTGTGGAGCGGGGGCATCGCCATCACCAACTATGGAACGATTTCCTCGTCGACCTTAAACGTGAAAATGCCGCGCACTTATTCGTTGGAATACCCAAATGCGGCCGGCACCTTCAAAGGCGGCATCGCGGGCAGAAACCGCGGGTTGATCACGGAGTCGACCGTATTCGGCGAGCTCTCGGGCCTGGGCCGGGTGGGCGGCTTGGCCGGTGAGAACCGCGGCACGATCCTCGGCGGCGT
>DASUEL010000243.1:0-5259 GCA_036275095.1 Bdellovibrionales bacterium | reverse complement strand
CGGGTGACGAAATCACGCCCTACTACGACTCGATGGTCGGAAAGCTCATCGTATGGGATGAAAACCGTGTGCGCGCCATCAAACGGATGCGCGCGGTACTTGATGACGTCGTCATCTTCGGCGTGAAGACCAACATACCGCTTCTGAAAGCCATCATCGAACACATCGATTTTTTGAGCGGCAAGTTCAACACGCAGTTCATGAAAAACTATTTCGATGAGGGGCTCGCACCCGAGCCGCTGGCCGGCTGGCAGCAAAAGCTCAATGACACCCTCCGCGCGCGCGACAGCCGCCCGGCGGGTGAGGCGGCTCAAGCGCTGCCTTCGCCCTGGGAGCAGTCGTGGAGGGGCGTATGAAGTTCATCGAGCTCGAGCTCGACGGGCAGCTCATCCGCGCCCATTTTGAAACGATCGACGGGCGCCTTTGGGTGCACGCCCGAGGGCTGACGTGGGAGCACAAGCCAGCCGAAAAAACGAAAAAGACCTCGCGCGGCCACTCGGGGCCGTCACGCGGCGGCGATGTGCATGCGCCGATGCCGGGCAAGCTCGTCAAGATCAACGTCAAGCCCGGCGAAACCGTCGAGGCCCATCAAGTCGTGGCCATTATGGAAGCGATGAAAATGGAGTATACTCTCAAGAGCGCGGCGGCGGGCACGGTCAAAGAAATCCGCAAAACCGAGGGTAGCCAGGTCGCGCTCGATGAAGTTCTGATCGTCATCGAAACGGCCGGTGAAGCCGGCGCTGCAACGAAAGACGAGAGCGCAACGTGAAAATTCAAATCGTCGAAGTGGGGCCGCGCGACGGCCTTCAGAACGAAAAGCAAGCCTTGAGCCGTGACGTCAAACTCGAGCTCATTTCGCGGCTCAGCCGCTCGGGGCTTGAGCGCATCGAGATCGGCGCGTTCGTGCGGCCCGATAAGATTCCGCAGATGGCCGATTCCAAAGAGCTCACACAGCTCGCGCTCAAACAGCGGCCGAACAAAAACGTGCGCTACTCGGCGCTGGTGCCTAACGAGAAGGGCATGAACGACGCGCTCGAGAGCGGCCTCAAAGAGGTCGCGGTGTTCGGCGCGGCCAGTGAGACGTTTTCACAGCGAAACATCAACTGCTCGATCGACGAGAGCTTCGCGCGCTTCGAGCCCGTCTTGAAGATCGCGAAGACCAATAAAATCAAAGTCCGCGGTTACCTGAGCACGTGTTTTGGCTGCCCGTACGAAGGCAAAGTACCGGCGGCCAAAGTCGCGAAACTCGCCGAGCGCATGCTCAAGATGGGCATTTTCGAAATCTCGATCGGCGACACTATCGGCGTCGCGACTCCCAAACAGGTGCGCGCGGTTTTGAAGCTCCTCACCAAAACGATTCCGCTCTCGAAGATCGCGCTGCATTTTCACGACACGCGCGGCACGGCGCTGGCGAACATTCTCGCAGGCCTCGACTTCGGCGTGCGCGTGGTCGACTCCAGCCTCGGCGGCCTGGGCGGCTGCCCCTACGCGCCGGGCGCCTCGGGCAACGTGGCCACCGAAGACGTGGTCTACATGCTCGAAGGCATGGGCATGAAGACGGGCGTCGACTTGCAGGCGCTGATCGACGCCAGTCGCTGGATGAGCGAGCAGCTCGGCCGCACGCTGCCCTCGCACGTAGGCCGAGCAGGCATCAGCGGTCCCTATTTTGCTAAGTCATAATGGGGTATGACCCTCGAGCACGAGCCAAACCTCGGCCCTTCAAGCGCATTCACTTTGGCGGCGATCGTCGCCTTCATCACCGTTTGGGCCAACCTACAGGCTGGAAATAATTCCAGGACTGTCGAGCCGGTGAACACCCTCGCGATTCACGAGCGGCAGTTCACGACGCGGGTCATGGCCCAGCAAACGGCGCAGGTGGAGGCTTTTTTCGAGCTGGTCAAGCCCGCGGATTGGACGGTCGACATGAACGCGGCCGAGACGAGCCCGGGCCTCTTGCGCGACCGGGGCCGCTACCAACGCTCGCTGATTTCGGCGGTGCTTTCGCAGAATCTCAAAGACCTCGATCTTTTCCACCGCGGCCTTTTTACCGACGCGCTTTACTTCATGATGCAGGGTCAGTTCGATTTCGAAGATCCCGTAAAGGGGCGCCCGCTCGAGGCGTGGTCGAACTGGCTGCGCCACGTGGACTCCCTGCAAGGCGTTTGCGAGTCGACCTGGCGCTCGGGTGAGCTCGATGATTACTGCGTCGCTCGCAAGACCTCCGGTGTCTGGGACTCCTCGATTTCCGTCTTCAGTTTGAAACCGATCTTACTCGAAGCGCTTGCGAACCACCTGCGAGCCCAAGCCATCCAAGACCGCCTGACGTTCGTTCGCCTTTGGATCGCGAGCCTCAAGCATACGCAGTGGACGCTGCCACCGGCGCCCCGCTCACTCGCGCAGGTGCCCGAGTTCCTCGCCATGACCATGCAAACCTCGTTTGGGCTCAGCCAGGGTCTGCCGTCACTCGATTTCGCGCTTTACCGGGTCGACGGCCTGAGCGAAAAATTCGAGCCCTATCTGATTCGCTCGAGCCAGCTCGAATTTCCGTTGCTTTTTGAAATTGGACCCTACGTTTTCCTGAATCATCTTCGGCTGCCCTCGAAGAACACGTTCAGCGTCGAATTCAAGCCGCGTAAAATGATCTGGCAGACCTGCGAGCTTCCGACCCTGGGCGAGCTCGCGGCCCTCGAAGTGAAACAGGAGCGTGTTCTGTTGCTGCGCGCGTGCGGCAGCCTGCAAGAAGGGTTTCGCGCGTACTTTCTCAACGACGTGAATACGTTCGCGACCGCCAATCCGACCACGCCGTTCGTCAGCGTCTTCATCCCGTCGGTGCGGCTCGCGCTGAAATGGGGCGCGAAGCCGGATCAGAAGTTTCAGTTCGGAGGCTCGGAGCCCACGTGGCTCGAGCGCATGCTCGGTCTCGATACGGCCGAAGGTCAAAAGGTCAGCGCGGTCATCCCCATGATCGACGCGTTCAGGCCCGAGCGCGCGGGCCAATCTTTACGAATGACCCGCTAAGGGAACGATTAACGCTCGTAAAACTGGCAGCCCATAAGGCCTGCGCGGTTTCCGTCGAGCATGATGGCGCCGACGCCTTTTACGAAGTTGCGGGTCTGAGCCGCGAAATAGGGCACGCGGCCGTTACGGTCGGGTGAGCCGCCGAGTCGAGCGTTGTAGTGGTAGACCGCTCCAAGTTCGCTTTGCGCCGTACGGGTTCCTACGATCGCCTTGATTTCGCGAGCAATCTCCTGATCGCCGGTTTGAACGTAGATCGTCGAGGGGGCGGGCTGGACGTCATTGAGATTCAAATGAACGGTCACCATCATCTTTTTGCCGAGATTCGACGCTGTAACGGCTTCGGTGATCGGGCCTTCGCACTGGATGCGTTTGATCGAGCCGTCGGCCAGCGCGATCGAGGCGGCCAGGCTCAAAGTGAAGATTGCCAGAATTGACTTGTACATAGTGACTCCGTTTTTTTCGAAATTGATGGGTGCTTTTGCAGAGAGAAAGCATCTTTCTCAGCCAGGAGTAAAGGTCCCGCCGCTCAACTGAGAAATCGTGAACAAAAGGCAGAGGCCCAGAAAATTTTCTAGGAAGCTCGGGTCACGCCGGAGGATGCCCGGTTTCACGCTGCAACGCCGAGTAGATCTGCAGAAGCTCGGGCGGCTGTTGATCGGGAGCCGAAAACGAAAAAAAGCGCTTCAAATCTTGAAGCGCCTCGTTCTTTCGGCCGAGCCGGTAGTACGCCATGGAACGGTCTTTGAGCACCGACAAGCTTTTGGGCTGCAGCTCGATCAGAGCGTCGTAAACCACCAGCGCGCGGAGATCGTCGCCCCGGTCCTGGTACTCGAGACCGAGCCGTTTCAGGTAGCGCGCGACGACGGCTTCTTCCTGCAGAGGCTCGAACGAAATATTGTCGCTCTTGGGCTGGTTTTTCTGAAGGAGCTCGAGCATCTCTCCGCGATTCAGTACTTTGCCTCGCTGGCGAAGATCTAGAAAGATTCTCTCTTCGCCGGCACGACATTTCAAAATCGACAGATCGGGGAACTGAATAAAGCTCGCGTCGAGCCCGGCTTTCGCGGCGAGTGCGCGCAGCCAGATACCGATCGCGAGAGGTGAGCCGCTGCGGTTTTGAAGAACTCCGTTCATGAGGAGCTCGTCGACGTCCGCGAGAGCATCGTCCACGGGCTTGAACCCTTGATCTTCGAAAACATACTCGGCGAGATGGATGATGCCGAACTTCGGGGGCAGGCGCGACGCAAGGTCGAACGCCGAAAATGTCAGCCGTTTGGTGAGCTGTACGGACGCGACTCCTGAGAGTCGCTCACACACGTCAGCCACCCGCTCGAAGGCCCAAATCGGGCCGTTTGCTTGTCCCCCCAACACAACGTCGCTAAATAGTCCCGCCCCAGGAGTGAATCAAGATTATTCGATAGTGCGGGGAGTCGGTGTCAGCCATTCAGAATGGACATGAGCTTTTTGTTTTCGACTGTCTGTTGGTCGATCTGTTTCTGCAGAAGTTCGAGCTCGTTTTTCCACCGCTCTTCGTGCCCGATCGAGCGCTTGCGGAAATCGACTGCCACCGCCATGTACTTATCGACTTCCTTCTTGATCTCATCGAGCTCGCTTTGCACCGCCGCCCTGGTGTCTTGAACGGACTTGCGCTTCACCATCAGCTCGGGCGGCGAAAGCGGGATCTTTCTGATCCTCATCGACTCGTAGAGGAGGTTGGCCAGATTGCGGCAGTTCCCTTCGAGTTTCGCCAGGGACTCTTTCAGCGAAAAAATGTTTTTATACGCACGCCTGAGGGCAAAGAGCGGCTCGCGCGCCGGTGTCTGAACGTATTCGTCGGCGAGCTTTCGGAGCAAAAAGGGATCATAGTCGTTTTGCGCCTGGTAGATGGCATACTTCGCGAGCAGCTCTTGAATACGTCTTTGTTTGATCTCTTCATCGGGGTCGGGCTTCTTGGGTACGGCCGGTGCTCCTTTGGGCTGGATCACGACCTTCTCGAGCCATTTCACGGCTTCGCTTTCGAGCTCGAACAGGTTCAGTCGGCTCGGAAAACCTTCGGCGAGCTTGATCCATAGGGTCTGTTTGAGACCGAATAGGCCGATGGTGGTGCCGCGCTGAACGGCGTATCTCAGCACCGAGTGAAGCGCTTTGACCGAGTCGGGGTGATCGATCGCGAAACGTGTGACGTCGAAGAGAATCTTCAGCCGCCCATGATTGATCTTTTGGTCGAGTTTGAGGCGTACGGCC
>DASUEL010000242.1:0-6287 GCA_036275095.1 Bdellovibrionales bacterium | reverse complement strand
GGCTGTCGGGACGCGGCATGCAAAGCCAATCGACGGAGCCGGATTCGTGAATCAAGGCCGAGATCTGGCAATTTCCGATTACGCCATAAGGATACATCCAAAAATCGTATTTTCGTTTGATATCAAAGTAAAGTGTGATTAGCTTTTTCTCATGCGTCTTTCACTTCGATTCGTGCTCCCGCTTTTGCTGGTCTTAGGTCTTGTCGCGTATTCGGTCATTCCGCTGGTTGACCAATTGACGCTGCGGTGGTTCTCGCGCGACCTCGATTTACGGACACAGCTCATCGCTGGATCCGTGCACGACACCTTGGCTTCTTACGTCAACGAAGGTTCGTCAGCGAAGGTTACGAAACTATTCAATCGCATGGTGCAGGATCAGCGCCTTTTTGCTCTCGGCTTTTGCGACCAATCGAAAAAGCTTGTTTTCAAAACCCAAACCTACCCGGAAACGCTCGGATGCAGCGGAGTTCCTGATGGACCCGAAGCGCACCAGAGCGCCTCCGAAGACGCAAGCGGGCAAATGCACATTTCGTTTCAGCCGATACATTCCGACGACAAGCACCTCGGCCATCTCGTACTGATTCACGACATGAGTTTCGTCGTTAGGCGCAGCGAAGATACGAAGAGATTCATTTTTTATTTGTTCGCGCTCTTGGCACTCATCATTTCGGCCCTCACGGTCGTCATCGCGCAACTCAGCTGGAAGGGCTGGGTCAACGGCATTCGCTCCCTCATTCGGGGCGAAGGCATTTTAAAGCCGATGGCGGGCCAACTCGGCGCTGAGCTGCGCCCGATCGCAAAAGACTTGAGAGCGCTGGTTCGCGATCTCGAGGCCGATCGAAAGGCGCGTGACGAGAGTCAAACGACCTGGAACCCCCGCACGCTCAAAGATATCTTGCGCCGCGACCTCGCCGGAGACGAGGTACTGATAGTTTCGAACCGGCAGCCGTACATTCACACGTGGCGCGACAATAAGATCGAGATTCAGCTGCCGGCCAGCGGTCTCGTCACCGCGCTTGAGCCCATCATGCGCGCCTGTTCCGGCACGTGGATCGCCCACGGCAGCGGCTCCGCCGACCGCGACGTCGTCGATAACCGCGATCACGTGCGCGTTCCCCCCGACAATCCCTCGTACCAAATACGCCGCGTGTGGCTCACCAAAGAAGAAGAACAGGGATATTATTACGGATTTTCGAACGAAGGGTTGTGGCCGCTTTGCCATATCGCGCACACGCGGCCCCTATTCAGGGCCGAAGACTGGAAACAGTATCAAGCGGTGAATGAAAAGTTCGCGCGCGCCGTGGTCGAAGAGGCGAAAACCGACGACCCCGTCATTCTCGTGCAAGATTACCACTTCGCCTTGCTCCCGCGCCTCGTGAAACGCGCGCTCCCGAAGGCTACCATTATTACCTTCTGGCACATTCCGTGGCCGAATCCCGAGGCCTTCGGTATTTGCCCGTGGCGGGACGAGATTCTAGATGGAATGCTCGGCAGCGATATTCTAGGGTTCCACACCCGGTTTCACTGCAACAACTTCATCGACACGGTCGACCGATTCATCGAAAGCCGTATCGATCGCGAAACCTCGACGATTTCATATAAGGGCGAGCTCACGGCGGTAAATCACTATCCGATTTCGATCGAGTGGCCGAATAAGTGGATGGACGCTCAGAAACCCGTCGGGGAGTGTCGCGAAAAAATCCGCAAGGCCAACAATTTTCGGGCTGACGTCAAAATCGGCGTTGGCATCGACCGCCTCGATTATACGAAAGGCATTCTTGAGCGTTTCATGGCGGTAGAGCGTTTTCTTGAGCTGAACCCCGAATGGGTCGGGCGGTTCACGTTCATCCAGATCGCTGCGCCGAGCCGGTCCAGTATCGAGCAGTACCAGCAGTTCGAATCGCAGGTGCGCACGCTTGCACGTAAGATCAACACCCGATTCTCGCGTGAAGGATACAATCCGATCGAGCTCAAAATCGAACACCACGGCCCCGAACAGGTGTTTGAAAACTTCCGGGCCGCCGACGTTTGTTTCGTTAGCAGCTTGCACGATGGAATGAACTTGGTTGCGAAGGAGTACGTTGCGTCCCGCGACGACGAGCGCGGCGTTTTGATTTTAAGCCAGTTCACGGGAGCATCGCGGGAACTGCCTCAGGCACTCATCGTCAATCCGTATGATATCGACCAGTGCGCGACCGCGATCAAAATGGCGCTTGAAATGCCGGTCGGAGAGCAACGTGACCGCATGAAAACCATGCGCGGCCTCATCCAAGAGTTCAACGTGTACCGCTGGGCGGGCCGCATGCTGGTCGATGCCTCGCGGCTCCGCAAGCACAATCGTTTTGTAGGCCGTTTCGGCGACTCGAAATCGCTTCTTCGCCCGGTGCGTGAAATATGATGAGCCTGCTTTCCGAAAGTGGATTGCGTCTGCTGGAGTCGGTTTGTTTCGCTCGAACGCTTTTCGCTTTCGATTTCGACGGCACGCTGGCGCGTATCGAGAAAGATCCTGCCGGCGCCCGGATCGCGCCGTCGACTCTAGGTCTACTCTTGCGGCTAAATGAACTGGCGCCGGTCGCGGTCATCTCAGGGCGAACTCTGGCCGACCTGAAATCGAAGTTCTCCTCGGAGCCGGCCTTTCTGGTCGGAAACCACGGTCTCCAGGGGCTCGGAAACAAACGAACGCAGCAAACGGCGTTCGCCGAACAGTGCCAGCGTTGGCGCTCGGAGCTCGAGCCCTGGCTTCAGCGCTCGGCGATTCTTGACGGGGTCGAGCTCGAGGACAAGTGTTTTTCGCTCGCGATCCATTTCCGAAATTCGAGAGCGAAAGGCCGCGCGCGAATGGAGATTCGCCGTAAGCTCGGTGAACTGGCGCCAGCGCCAAAAGTTATTCCGGGGAAGTGCGTGTTCAACGTCGTACCTGAGGGCGGTCCTCACAAAGGCGTGGCGCTTCTGGAGCTCATGAGACGAATAGGCGTGAGCTCAGCGTTTTACATCGGTGACGACGACACGGACGAAGATGTTTTCACGCTGCCCGATGATGGTTTGTTTACCGCTCGCGTGGGCCGCAAGGCCGCTTCGGCCGCCCGTTTTTACATCGATCGCCAGCGAGACGTGAACGAGCTTCTCGCCCGTCTAATCGAGTTTCATCGTCCCGCGCTCCAGGCACCGCGAAGGAGGGCACGTGCTGAAAAACGGTGAGACCGTCGACGGCTCCCTGAAGGATTTGATTTCGATCGGCCTGAAGATTCAAGCGATCAACAAGGCCCTTGAAGCCGGCTGTGGTCTCAGCGTCGTGCAGTGGTCCGTCCTTAGAACCTTGATCGAGCGGCCGGCCGTGTCGCCTCAGTCACTCGCCCGCGCGCTCGAGGTCACGCCGGGCACTCTGACGCAAACGCTTCAGAGGCTTTCGCGAAAGCGGTTGGTTTTCATCTGTGACGATCCGAAAGATGCACGAAAGAAAATCGTATCGATAACGAGAGATGGCCGTGACCTCCTGACCGCCGCGGGCGAAGTTCATGAACAGGCGTTTCAAGGATTGCGAGACGCCGCGCCCGCGCTCAGTACGCTACGGCGAGTGCTTGATGAGCGTGTTATTCATCGGCTCGAAGAGAAAATCAGCGGAAGTATTTTGGAACCGTAAACTGCTTCCGCTCATGACCAAGGATGGTACGTATGGGACAATTTGTGGGCGAGGGGCCCCGGCGGCTTCTCATTGTCGAAGCCGATGCGGAACTCGGAGAGACGCTGGCTACGTTTTTTTGCGAAAGGGGCTACGACGTGACTCGCGCCGCTACAGGGCTGCAAGCGATTGAGCTCTTTCGCGCGCGCCCGGCGGGCTGGGATTTCCTGCTGACCGACTACGATATGCCGGGCCTGAACGGGTCGGACTTGATCACTTGGTGCCGTATCTGGAACATCGCGCTGAAGCGCGCTGTGCTTTTGACCGGGGGTGGGGATGTGCGGCTTAAGAACCGCGAATTTGTCTCTGACTTGGGACTCGTGATCCTGCGAAAACCGGCTTCGTTAATCGAGCTCGAGAGAGTGATGGCGTAGTGCCCGCGTGGCCGCAAGGCTGCGTCGCTCGCGCGTATCATAATTTATCGGGCATAAGAGCTATCGGGCCTCGCTTCAGTCAACTTGTCATTTGGATGCCGCTCGTCAGGGAGCCATCTTGTCATTCCGCCATCTTCAGGGCGCGATTAATTGGAAAGCGGCGCTTCGGCGGCTGGCATTCGGGTTGCTTTCTTGAAAGGCATGAACAACATCCTTGAAAAAGGGGGACCAAATGAAAAGAGATTTAGAGCTGTTTCGCCCGAGCAACTGGTATGCGAGCCGCGAGTTCGCGACGTTTCAGCGTGAAATGAACCGGCTCTTCGATCAAATTTGGGGTGATCGCGCCAACGGGGCATCGGCGGTCGTCGTCACGCCTGCGTGTGACATCGATGAAACCGATTCGCATTTCATCGTGACCGTCGACGTTCCGGGCATGCGAAAAGAAGACGTGAAAGTCGAAGTCGATGGCGACCGCCTTATCGTTTCGGGTGAGCGCAAAGAAGAAAGGGAGACGAAAGAAAGAAACAAGTATCACTCCGAGCGCTATCTCGGGAGCTTCCGCCGCGAGCTCACGCTCCCAACCGGCGTGAACCCGGCGAACGTCGAAGCGGCCTATGAGAACGGCGAGCTGAAAATCGCGGTTCCAAAAATGGAAGCCGCTCAGACGAAATCGATTCCGGTCGGCGAGGGTAGGCCCGGCATTTTCGCCAGGCTGACGGGCCAGAAAGAGCCGGCGAAGTTTTCAAAAGCCTCCGGTGCTTGATGTGCGGCGCCCGCATTCTCCAAGCGCGAATGCGAGGCGCGTGCTCTCGGCCCGAGGCCACGGGGTCGTTCAGGCGGCTCCGTGCTCAAAGTTTAGGGAACCTCCTGCAAGGAGGCTCCGGGTGCCCGGCTCGGATGCCGGGTGCTGAGGCTCCGGTGGTCTGGCCGGGCCGCGCTCCCTCTCCACGAGCGCCCCGGCCGGCCCGGAGCCGCTATTATCAATGATAGCGGCACCCGCGCGCCGCCGGCATTTGCGACGGTCATGCGAAGTCAATTCAAGTATTGGTCCATGAGCTCGAGGCCGAACGCTTCGATCGCGGCTCTTTGATTACATGACTTGCAGAGGAGTCTGAGATTTTCGGTAGAATCGTCGCCGCCCTTTGCCTTGGGAATCCGGTGATCTTTCTCGGGTGCGAACGTTGACTTGCAATTTGTGCATTTCGATTGATCTCGCTTCCAGATGTGCCGGTGAATCGCCGCTTGGGAAAATTCATCGTGAGTACGGCTTCCGTCTTCGCGGGCGCCTGCTCCAGAGGGCCACCCGGCACCTGTGCGCTCCTCTTGAGCGGCCTCGTTGTCGCTGGCAGCGACTTGGCCGGCTGCGCCACGTTCCGGCCCGGGTGCAAACGCGACCATCAGGTTCTGCGCCGCCCTGGATGATTTTCGTTTTCTCTTCGGCTCCTTCGCAGGCGACCATTCTTGAAGACCCAGCTCGCACAGCTTTTGAAAGAGCTCACCGAGTGAAAGCTCGGGATGTTTGTGTGCGAGCAGACCCTTGAGGACCTTCACTTGAGCTTCGAGCTGAGCGGCCGCCGCAAACTTCAGCACGATCTTGTCCTCACCCAGAGGCTTGATCTCATCGTGCGGCACGTCGATCGGCCGTGACGAGGCCGTCTGCAGCAGCACTTGGGCCTCTCGTTTGCTGGTGTTCTCGAGCTGCAACACGAGGTCCAGCATTTCGTCTCGTGTCGCTTCTCTTTGGCCGTGCTTCTTCTCATTTCGAAAGTGCGTGCGTGCCAGATTGAGGTGCGTGAGCGTGAGCGATCCAGCCGCGATTTTTTCTTCAAGCTCCGGAAGCTCTTTGAGAAGCCGCATCGCCGAGATGCGCGCGTTCGCCTGGTCTTCGGTGTAGCCGAAATGTCTTACGGCCATTTCGAAGAGCGAGCCGAACTTGTGGGCTGAGAAGAGCCTTCGCCGCTCGATCTCGCGAAAATGGTGAATCACGAGAGTCGTGGCTTCGCGCTCTTGTTTTATGGAGCGGTCGGCACTGGCGATGAGCTCACTGTCAGTGAGTTTTTTGAGATTGATACTTTCGAGATTCAAGCGGCACCTCCCGAGAAAATCGAAGGGTACCACGAGTTTTGAAAATCAAAATTCGACGGTCAGGAGACTGTCACGAAACACTTTTCAAACGAAGCCGTCCCGGTCGCGCATGAGAAAAACACGTGCAGCAGAAAAGGAAATAGAGAGTC
>DASUEL010000241.1:0-10252 GCA_036275095.1 Bdellovibrionales bacterium | reverse complement strand
CCGTTCAGGGGGAAGTAAAAACCACGTGTCCCCAATCTTCGGTCGGCAGCACGCTGATGCCCGCCGACCGAAGCCGACTCACGACAATCGAATGCGGATGACCGTAAACCCGCTTGCGCGCCGACGCGATCGCCGTTCGCGTGCGTTCGAGCGCGCGCACGAGCTGTGGCGTCGTGCTGGTGCGGCTTCCATGATGCCCGAGAATCAGAACCGCCGGCTTATGGGGCCGCGCGAAAGGCGACCAGTACCGCTCGGCTCTCCCATCCGAGTCACCCGGAAGGAGCGCGCCCTTAAAGACGAAGACGCGACTCGCGCCGTTGGCCGTGAGAGACCCGCGCACGACCGCCTTTAGCTCCAGAAGCGCAGCCCGCGGGCGCCAGTCGCAGTCGGGTAGCCGCTTCAAGTAGGCGAGCTTGACGGCGTTGGTGTCGCCGCCCGGCCATTGGAGGACGCACAAGTTCTTGAGGAGCCGCCGGCCTACTCCCGCGAAATTGATGTGATCCCAATCCCAGTGCGAAAAAACCACCGCGTTTTTCTTTTGGCCGCATTCACCGGCGACGCCCGCGCGGTCGGCGAACTCGCCGCCCATATCGAAGTGCAGACATTCGGTTGCCGAAGACCAAGTTACCCAAAGGCCTTGGCCGACGTTCCAGACGATGAATTTGGGCGGATCGCCACGGGCTACCGGTACGCCGTGAAGGAGCAGCGAAAGTGCGAGAATGGTTCGGGTCATGCAGCGTCTCCGCGACGCGCGGCCCACACCCGATACCCGTGCGCGCCCAAATGTAGCGACCAGAGGTATACCCAGAGCGCCGCGCGCGGCGGCGGATCGGCGGGAGGCAGCGGAGTCAGACCCATCGCCAGGGTGGTCAGCACCGTTTCGGTCACGCTCCAGAGCAGGTTGGAGGCAGTGGCCAGCGGCGGCACGAGTGTCGCGGCAAGGCTGGCCGGGAATAAAAACGACCCGACAACGGGCGCGAAGAGCCAATTAAAAAAGATCGACGCCGGATGGGGCGGTGCCAGCGGTGCAAGCACCGGATAGAGGAACGCGAACATCGCGATGTGACGTTTGAGCCCGCCTCCGCCGGTGAGGCTGAGTGAGAGAGCCGCGGCCCAGCTCAACAAGAACGAGAGCTTCGTGATCAGCTCCGGAAACAGCGCCCAGAGGAGCATGCCTGAGGCCAAGGTGACGTCGAGATGGGACCACGAAAGGCCGAGCCAGCGCGAAAGAGCTCCGAGAATCAACGCGGCCAGCGCTCGAAGTGCCGGAGCCTGGCCACCCGTCATTACGACGAAACCCGAAAGTATGGCCGCATGAATTTCAAAGCGTTGGATACCGGCGCGGCGGAGAAGTTCGGACAAGAAAATGAGGTGTGTCCCGGATACAACAAGAAGATGTATGAGGCCCGTGACTTGAAACGGGGCTGCGAGCCGATCGGGAAGAGGCGCGCCGCAGACGATGGCATCATAGTACGGCTTGTAAGAACCTGTCGGGGTCACGCTCAAACAGAACTTCTGAACCGGTGCCGTTAGCTCTGCTAATAAATTGAGCAAATCTGGGTGAGGCAAAAGCAACACAATAAGCGAAGTACCCAAAATCAGAGCCATTCATCGAAGGGTAAACAACTTCGGTTCCATGTAAGGGGCCGACATGGATGGGGAGCGCCGGTGGCGGTGTTCGCGCGACGGATTTAAGATTTCAATTAAAACTGAAATGACTCTCGACGAAGCGTTTGAAAATTCCAGTATTTCCAGGAGCTTGCGTTGCTCAAAGTTTGTGCAAATCGCTGAAACCCGCGATATTTCGCAGGTCCAAGGTCTAGGAAGGGATGGTCTTCCACATTTACTGTGGATAACTTGATTGGATCTTAACAAAACCAATTGACCCACACTCCACCCGCTTCAAGAATTTCTGAATGGCACACATACTGGCGATCGCGAATCAAAAGGGCGGAGTTGGTAAGACAACCCTGGCATTCAACCTCGGCTCCGCGCTATCGGCTCTGAACCGGCGCGTCTTATTAGTCGATAACGATCCGCAAGGAAACTTGACGAGCTATGCCGGGCGCGAAGTGCCCGAACGCCAGCTGACCCTCGATCAGCTCTACCTGCGCAAAGGCTCGGAGCGATTGGCGGCCTCCGACGTGCTCAGCTTGGGCTCGAAGCTCGGCCTGATCCCCAGCGATCAGATGCTCTCGGGAGTCGAATATTATCTGATGTCGCGGCCCAGTCGCGATCAGGTCCTGCGGCAACAGCTGGAGCCGGTATTCGGTGAATTCGACTTCATTCTCATCGACAATCCCCCGTCGCTGAACTTACTGACGATCAACGGACTCATGGCCGCTGACCGGGTGCTGGTGCCCGTGCAGCCCGAGTTCTTCTCGCTCGAAGGAATCTCGCAGCTGCAGGCGACACTCGACGACTTGAGACGCTACAAGCCCTCGCTTGCCTACCTCGGTTTTGTCGCGAACATGTTCGACAATCGCCGCAAACTGAACTCCGACGTCATGAACACGCTCAAGGAGACTTATCCCGAGCTCGTGTTCGACACCAGAATACACAACAGCGTCAAGGTCACCGAGAGCTCCGGTTTCGGCCGCTCAGTGCTCGATTACAGTCCGCGCAGCCGGCCCGCCCAGGAGTTTCAGTCGCTGGCGAGCGAAGTACTCAAAAGGTTGGAGGCCTGAGATGGCGGAGCGAAGCAAGCTCGGGCGCAACCCATTGTTCAAAAAACGCGCGTCTCCGGTTTCGGGAATTCTCGAGCCCCACGCCGAGCCCGCCGCGCCTGACCTCGAGGAGTCGCGAACGGTCGAGGCGCGCCACCTCTTTCATCGCCTGCAACAAATGGAAATCGAAATGGACCTCGGGCAGGTGGTCAGACGTTTATACGGCCGCATCCGCCGACGTCCCGTCTAAAGACCAGCCTTCGGAGGTTTTTGCTCTCGAGACGAGGCGGGCACCCGTTACAATTAGCAAAGACGGGGTCGCCTACAATGCACAGACATCTATGGGCCGTTTTCATCATCGGGCTGGTCGCGGCATCGCTTTCATTCGCGCCGTCGCCGACTCACGCGCAAAGCAAAAAGAAAAGGCCAACCGCCGAGGATGACATCGACTCACTGGACGGAGGCGACGCACTCGAAGAGGAGCTGCTGGAGCTCGAAAAAGAAGAGTTCAAGGATTTGGATCCCGACGCGCAGGCACCCGCGCCCGTTCCCAATGATCAGCCTCCCGCGGAGGAGCCGGCCCAAATCGTCGAAGAGCCCGCGCCAGTGCCCACGCCGGCCCCCGTCGTGAAAAAGGCGAAGCCGAAACCGGTCGCGAAAAAGCCGCAGCCCACGCCCGCGCCGCCGCCTCCAGAGCCGGAGCCTGAGCCGGTGCCCGAGCCGGTGGTTGACGAAGAGCCATTGCCGGAACCCGAGCCCGCGCCCGCGCCGCCTCCCGAACCCGCGGCGCGTCCGCAGCCCGAGCCCGTCGTACGTGCCGAGCCCGAGGACGATACGCCCGACGAACAGTTCGAATCGCGTTTGACGCGAATATATCAGCAGTTCTACGGCAATCCGATTTCGGATGAGGAGTGGTTCGGCATCATCGGCGATCGCGGGGCCGAAACGTACGAGGTTCAGCGCGGCGACACGCTCTGGGGTATCAGTGTCACGTTCTTCGGCAACGGCTTTTTTTGGCCGAAGCTGTGGCAGCTGAACAATGCCGGCATTACGAACCCGCACGAAATCAATGTCGGCGACAAGATCGTATTCTCGATGGGCGGACTCGGCGCCGAACCCGCCGTACGTATCGCGCGCGAACAAGACATGGAAATGATCGTCAAAGAGACCGAGTCGATGCCCGAGCCCACCAAGGTATCGGTGCCGGGTCGCCGGCGTTTCACTCCGGTCATAGAGGCGCTGCCGCCGAGCCTTCCCGAGACGAGGCTTGAAGCGAGCCTTTACGACCGCTCGGGTTTCGCGATCACGGCGGTTCGCAGCCCGAAGATTCCCGATCCGTTTCCGATTTTGGGCGTGCTGACCGAAGATCCGCCGCCGGTTGACGGGCAGATTCAAGACGTCGAAACGGGCGGCACCACGGCGGGCATTTACCAGCACGTATTCGTCCGCCTCAAGAAGGGCGGCGTGGGCGATATCTTCAGCGCGTTCATCGTTCGGCAAAAGCTCGGCGGCGGTTTCATTTTCACGTCCGGCGTGCCCATCGAATACCAAGGCGAAATCGAGATCACGGAGTCGCTCGGCGGCAATCTGTTCAAGGGCCTGGTCATCACGAATTACGACCAGATCGATGTCGGCGCGAAGCTGACGAGCGGACCCGTTCCCGAAGGCGAATTCACGAAGCGCGGCCGCCCGAATCCGGCCGAGACCAAAATTTTGGGCGGCCCGCTCGACGACCGCCGCACAATCTTCGGTTTGAATTCGATCGTCTACCTCGAGGGAGGCGCGAACAAAGGCGTCGCCGCCGGCGACATTCTCACGGTTCTCAAGAACGACTCGCTTCGCATCGACACCGGGCTCGACGTGAAGCCGACCGCGAAGATCGGGACGATCAAGGTCCTCACGGCGAGCAAGAAATTTTCGACCGGCGTCGTCGTTGAGTCCTACGAAGACATCCGGCCCGGCGACCGGACCGGCAAAGACCCCGGGGACGATTGAGCGCGAGGCACGCCCGGCGCGGCGTTTGTAGCCGCCTCGCGCATGCTCGATCCTCGCGCCATTCGCCTGCTCGCGGCGAAAACTCCGCTTTTGACCTCTGAAATTCTCGATCGCCTGGGCGCGCACGCGCCCTTCACTCCGAGACAGGTTCTCGATGCGATCGACGACTCCAACCTTCGCGCGTGGCTCTTGCAAAATCCCGCTTGGCCCGACGAATGCTCGCGCGCGCTCGAATGGCTCGACGCACGCGGAGCGCGGCTGACGCACCCTGGTCTGGCGGATTATCCGGCGGGGCTTCTGGAGCTCGAAGATCCGCCGCTCGCGCTCACGTACTTCGGCGCGGCATTTTGGCGTGATAGCCGCCTTTTGTCCGTCGTGGGAAGCCGCGCGCCCGAGCCACGGGCGCTCACGTGGATGGAGCTCGAGCTCGCGCCGCTCGTTCGAAAGGGGACCGCCCTCGTGAGCGGCGGCGCGCGCGGAATCGACCAGCGCGCGCATGCGATCTGCGTGCGTGCGTGTGTGCCCACCGCCGCGTTTTTGCCGTCGGGTCTCGCGAAGCCTTACCCAGGTTCGTTCGACGATTGGATTCGTCCGATTATCGAGGCGGGCGGCGCCGTGCTGAGCGAGCTCGATCCATTTTGCGACATGCGCAAACACTATTTTCTAAAGCGAAACCGTCTCATTGCCGCGATGGCTTCCGTCACGCTCGTGATCGAGGCGCGCCGCCAAAGCGGAACGATGATCACGGCCCGTCTGGCGGGTTCGCACGGGAGCACGGTCGCGGTCGTTCCGGGCCCGGCGGGCGACCCGCGGTGGGCCGGTAGTCTCGACCTGCTCTGCGCGGGAGCGATGCTCGTGCGGGACGCACACGATTTGCGCTTATTGCTCGACGGCTCAGGCGCGCCCGGCGGGCGGGCCCGCCCGTTCTGAACCTAAACAGTCGTTCGATATGGCCGAAGTGCTGAGTGTCCTCACGGAGCGCATGCTCGTCGATGACATTAACCGGCTGAAGATTCTGGATTGCTCACCAAAAATCCATTATGGAGCGAGTGTCGTTCTTGTCCAGCCCCAGTGATCTCAAGTAAGCTCCGAGGCGTGCCGGCTTTGCGCCGCGGAGGCTTACCATGCTGAACATTTTCGAGACCGAGGAAGTATTCAATTATTATAACGGCGGAACGCTCGTGCTGACGATCGCCGGCGATAGCGGTTTCGGCTCCAAACTTCGCCTTGGCGAGGTTTACGACAAGGTCGCGCGCCCGCAGGCGGAGTGGAGCTTTGATCCCGAGGTTTTGCAGATAGCCGAAACGAAAGGCCGCATCGACGAGCGCGAAGACGCCGAAGTCGTGCAGACGGCGATCAGCGCCTACGCGCTTCCACCTCAGGAGAATGGTAACTTTCAGTACGCCATTGACGGCGACAGCGTGATTCAGCTCGTACGCTACAACTGGTCCAAGGAGGACCCGGAGTTCGACAACGAACGCGAAAACGCCGTTCTGAAATCGATTTTCGACAACGGAATGGCCGTCAAGTTTTGGTGTTTAGGTTATGAGTCGCTCGACTGGGTTTCTGAAACGCGGATTCTCGCGTGGGGCTCCGATCTCGAGTCGCTGAAAGAAATCGGAAACCGCCCGGTTCCCGAATTCATTCCCGAGCACGAGTAGCATCAGTTCCAGTTTTTCCGAAGCAGGTAGACGCCGAGACCCAAGAAGAACACGTTGGCGAACCAGATCGCCATCCAGACGGGTACGACAGCGTTGCGGGCCAGGTTCTCGCCCGTCACGTACATCGCCCAGTAAGCCACGATGATGCCGATCGACATCACGAGGCTGCCCGAGCGTACGCTACGCCGGTTGGTGTTCGTTCCCATGCCCACGCCGAGTACCGAAAACAGAAGGCACGCCAGCGAGATCGCCCAGCGTTTATGATACTCCATTTCGATCACGCGTTTTTTTTCGCCTTTGAGCTCCGGGTCTTTCAAATGTTTTCGGAGCTCGTGGTAGGTGAGTGACAGCGGCGATTTTTCGCGCGTTCCTTCGTTGACGGGGGCCGCGAGATTGATCTCGTAATTCTTGAAATCGATCTTAGTGTAAGACTCTTCAGTCGTGCGATGGATATTGCCGTCGATCAACCGCAAAAAGGCGCCGCGATTGGGGTCTTTCGGATCGGGAACCAGCTCGCCCTGCCGCGCGATGATCGTGAGCGGCTGGCCCTCGCGCTCGTCGTAAATGAAGACCTTCGAGAGCAGGCCTTTTTTGGAGTCGACCTCTTTGGCGTAAACCACAAGATCGAAGAAACCTTCCGAAAACGTGCCTTCGCGGATCGTGGCCGCCGCTTTGGTATTGCCGAGTTTCGCGACCATCAGCTCGAACTGCCGGTTCCCCCACGGCGCCGAGAAGAACGCCGTATGCGCTGAAAACGACGCGACCAATATGCCGAGCAAGACGGCGGGCACGAGCAAAAAACCGAGATGGAGACCGGAGGCCTTGAACGCGACGATCTCCGAGTCGGAGGACAGGCGCGTGAACGTGAGGAGAACCGCGAAGAGCAGGCTCATGGGAAGGACCGCGGGCAAAAAGCTGATCGTGAGATACAGCATGATCTGCGCCGAGGCCTTCCAGTCGACGCCGTGAACGAGCACGAACTCGGTCAACCGCAAGACTTGGAACATGAGCAGAATGAAGATGAAGACGAGAACGCCGATGATGAAGCCGGGGAGCAACTCCGAAAAAACGTAGCGTGCTGCCAGCCGGCCTCGAAGGAAGGTCATTCTTTGATTATGCGCGAGCGGGCTCCATGAGTCCAACGTTCTCGGGGCGGCCGATCGCTTTACGAACCTGGACCGCCATGGAGAGCAGCGACTCGAAGTGCTTCAGGTTGAGCTGTGAAGCGCCGTCGCATTTCGCGGCCATCGGATTGGGGTGGTTCTCGAGGAACAGGGCATCGGCGCCGGCGGCAACCGCGGCCAAGGTGAGGTGCGGAACGAAGCGCGGCTCGCCGCCCGCGGGGTCGGCGCTCGAGATTCCGTACAAACGGATCACGTGAGTGGCGTCAAACACGACCGGAGCACCCAGCTCTTGCATCACAGGGATCGAGCGCATGTCGGCTACGAGACGATTGTAGCCGAAGCAGGCGCCGCGCTCGGTGAGGAGCACGTTGTTGTTGCCGACCGAGCGGAGCTTGCCGAGTGGCGACGACATGTTCTCGGGCGCCAGGAACTGGCCCTTCTTCACGTTGATCGCGCGGCCGGTTTTGCCACACGCCATGACGAGCGAGGTCTGCTGGCAAAGATACGCGGGAATCTGCAGTACATCGAGGTATTCGGCCGACATCTCGACGTCTTCTTGGCGATGAATGTCGCTCAATACGGGCACGCCGAACTCTTTGCGAATTTTCGCGAGAAGTTTGAGGCCCTCTTCGGCCATGGGGCCGCGCCAGTTCTTTTCGCTTCCGCGGTTGTCTTTTTCGTATGAGCTCTTGAAGATCAATCCGACATCGAGTTTTTCGCAAACGTCGACGAGCTTGCGGGCCGTCTCCATCATGAGGCGTTCGTCTTCGACGACGCAGGGGCCGGCGATCACGCCGAGTTTTTCGCCGCTTCCGATGCGCACTTCGGTGCGGTCGGTTTTTACGACGAACTTTCTTTGAGGCAGGGTGGTAGTTTCAACCCGTTGTTTTTCCATTGAAAAATGCTCCTAAATTGGGGGTGCGAAAACCATAGCACGGTGATTTTACTTGAGCAACCGGTAGGGTTTGTACTCGCCTATACGATATCTGAAGACCCGCTCGAACACGTCGCTGGCGAAGTAGTTCCAGTCTTTGGCCGTCCAGCGCGACACCGGGAGGACGGGATCGAAGCTCCAGTCCTGGCTTTCAACGAGAGGCTTCATGACGGCCGGGTGCGTGCCTTCGAAGCGGCGAAGGCCGTAGTTTTTCTGGTATTGGAAATCGTCGTAAAGATGATCGCGTTTGCTCCCGTGCCACCAGCGGTCGAGCAGCTTCGCCTTTTGGCCCATCTTCTTGGGCGGCTTGACCCAGCCGTAATGAAAAATACGGGCGTCGGCGGGTTTCACTTTGGGTTTCTCGCCGTGAACGCGAAATCCTTGAGCGTCGGCCACACTTTGAATGCCGCTGGAGCGCCGGACGATGCGCACTTCGTTGCGGTACCAATTGCGGGCGGTGCCGATGATGTCGTAGCTCCCGTAGAAGTGAACGTAGCGAAAAAGCAGCCCCTCGACGCGCGGGTCGCCGCGATGAGTTTCGAGAGCGCGCCTGATGTTCGGAAGATCGTCTTCGTGCACGACTTCGTCGGCTTGAATGTAGAAGCACCAATCATTTCGGCAGCGGGCGAGCGCCTCGTTGGTTTTCTCGCTCAGGATGAGGCCGCCTTTGGTTTTGCTCGTGTCCCAGTGGGAGTCGAAGATTTTGATTTTCGGCTCGTTCAAGCTTTGGATCAGTTCTTTGGTCTGGTCGTCGCTTTGGCCGACACCAAGCACGAACTCGTCGACGAGCGGCAGAATGCTGCGGATTGATTGCACGATGGGATAGCCCATCAAGACCGCGTTGCGAATGATCGAGAAGCCGCTTAGGCCGAGAGACATTCAAGTGAATTACCAAGGGCGTCAAAACTGGTCAATCCACTTGTTTGACCGCCGATGCCTTCATGCGACAATGAAGCATGAGCAAAGTGCTGATCGCCGTCGAAGACTACAGTGAGCTGATCTTTCTTGAAACACTCTTCAAGAAAGTCGGCCTCGATGTCGAGGGCCTGCAGAATGACGTGGCCGTTCCCGAAAAGCTGCTCGGCTTCAATCCGGACCTGCTGATTCTCAGCTCCTACGGAGCGCGGGTGAGCCCGTCGCGGCTTTTACCGAAGGTAAAACGCTCGGGCGGGTATCCGCGCATCATCGTGCTCTATCATAAGGGCCGGGGTACTGAAAAAGACCTGAAAGCTTTCGCGATCGACGCGCTCATCGAGAGCCCCGTGCACCCGCGCCAGATTCTTCAAGCCACTGAGCGCCTGCTCGGCTACGACGACGAAATTCTGCTGCGTAAGATGGAGCGCACCGACCAAACCGACCGCAGCGAAGACAACAAACTCCAGCACATCAAGAGCAAACCGGCGCCGCGCTTTCCGCTCAAAGGGGGCAGCGCGGACGGAGAAGACGAAAACGAACCGATCGAGATTTCCGCGTTCCGCGAAGCCAACGCGCTCACGCCCGAGCAGCTGAAGAAAAAGGCGGAGCGGTACAAGACGTGGTCCGAGAGCGAGTACCTGCCTCCATTTCAGCGCATTGGCCGCGACCGCGTCGCCGCCATCGAAAAAAATTGGCGTGAAACCGAAAACGATCCTGAGATTCAGGATATCGACGAGGAACGGCGGCAGTTCGCGAAAGAGTTGTTCAAGAAAAATCGCGGTTGAGCGCTCGCGCGCGGCCGAACGGTGCCAATTCGGCCATCTAAGACTAAATTCCTTTACTCGTCGGCCCGGCTCCTATCTATTTCAATTATGTTCGGCTGTGACACACGAGACGTCTACCTGCAGCTCCTTCGAGTCGCGGTCGCATTCATGTTCTGCGGGTGCGGAACCGTCA
>DASUEL010000240.1:0-2971 GCA_036275095.1 Bdellovibrionales bacterium | reverse complement strand
GATCAGCTTGCCGCTTTCGACGATGAACGCGTGCTCGATGACGTTCTCGAGCTCACGGATGTTACCTGGCCAGTGATGGGCTTCGAGAATCTGCATCGCCGCCGGCGTCACACCCGTAAGGTCGCGCCCATGCTCTTTGCCGTATTTTCGCATGAAGTGATCGACGAGCCGCTTGAGATCGTCTTTGCGCTCGCGAAGCGGCGGCAAAAAGATCGGCATGACGTTCAAGCGATAAAACAAATCCTCGCGAAACGTGCCTTCTTCCATCATTTTTTCGAGATTCCGGTTGGTCGCGGCGACCACGCGCGCAGTGGTCTTGATCTCGCGATTGCTGCCCACCGGCATGAATTTCTTCTCCTGCAAAACGCGGAGGAGCTTCACCTGCATCTCGGTCGGAAGCTCGGCGATCTCGTCGAGAAAAAGCGTACCGTTGTTGGCGGCCTGAAACTTTCCGATCTTGCGCTCGGTCGCCCCGGTAAACGCGCCCTTTTCGTGCCCGAACAGCTCGCTCTCCATCAAGGTCTCGGGAATCGCGCCGCAATTGATCGCGATGAACGCGCCGTCTTTGCGATGCGAGTTGTAATGAATCGCGCGGGCCACGAGCTCCTTGCCGGTGCCGTTCTCGCCGCGAATGAGCACGGTCGTGTCCACACGGCCGAGCTTGTAAATGAGATCGAACACTTTGCGCATCTGGCTGCTCGTGCCGACGAACTCGTTCTCGAGATCGTCGTCGAAGATCGGGTTCGACATGGCCAGACCCGAAACCATCTCGCGCGCCTCGACGGCTTTCTTCACGATCTTCGCGAGCCGCTCGGACTGAACCGGCTTTTCGACGTAATCGTAGGCGCCGTGCTTGATCGCTTCGATCGCGTCTTGAAGATTCGCGTGCGCGGTCATGAGAACCACGAACGTGCGCGGATCGTGCTCTTTGATTTGCTTGAGCGCTTCCATGCCGTCCATTTCAGGCATGCGCACGTCCATCAGCACCAGATCCCAGCCGTCGCCGCGCACGAGGTCCAGCGCTTCGCGCCCGTTCGACGCTTCGAGCGTTTCGAACTGAAACTCGCCGAGGCCCGCTAAGATCGACTTCACCGTGCGTCTCAGCTCGGCTTCGTCGTCCACGATCAAAACTTTCAAGCGCTGCATTTTCAAACTCCTCCCACGTCTTCAAGTGGAAGATAAAATCCGATTTTCAACCCGGGCGTCTCGCCGCTCTCGGCGAAGACCCGGCCCCCGTGAAGCTCGATAAAGTACCGTACCAGATACAGCCCGAGCCCGGAGCCTTTCGCGCCGGTCTCTTGGCTCTCGACGCGATAAAACTTGTCCCAGATTCGCTGGAGCTGGTCTTTGGGAATCCCCGGCCCGTTGTCGATCACTTGAACCGTGATCTCATCGCCTTCCTCGCGGGAAATCACCTGAACGCGCCCGCCCGCCGGCGTATACTTCACGGCATTGTCGACGAGATTCAGGATCACTTCTCCTATGAGAACCGGGTCGATTTCAAGCGAAAACAAGGGCTCGAGGTCTGGCGCAAGCTCGATCTCCTTGGCCCGCGCAAGCGGCGCGATCTGCGCAATCGCCTTCTCCGCGAGCACGTTGATATCGGCGGCCTGTTTGTTGATCTTCAGCTCGCGTGCTTCGACGCGGCTGAGCTGAAGGATCGAATGAATGTACTTATGCAGCTCCTCGCTCGACTGCTTCAACGCGCGCAGATCCTGGCTCTGCTCTGCGTCTTGCATTGAAACGAGCAGCCGGTCGGTGATCCCCTGAATCTTGGCGATCGGGGTTTTGAGATCGTGGCTGATCAGGCTGATGAAGTTGGCTTTGAGCTGCTCGAGCTCGCGCATGTTCCGGCTCTCTTGCTCCAGCCGCCACGACTTCTGCTCGTTCACTGAAAGCTGAAAGCTCAAAAAAACGATGAACGTCACCGCAATCATGATGATCGGCGCCGAGATCGGGATCCAGAAATAGAATGCATCAAACCACCAAACCGAGACGGCCGCGAGCGCGATCGCGAACGCGCCCAGAAAGATGGTCGAAACCGACTGCGGGTAGCTGAGAATGATCCATATCACCACGAGTAGCGCCGCGAACAAATAAAGCGCGTACACTTCGACAGTGAAGCGGCGAATCCAACGGGAATGCAGAATGTTGTCGGTCGTGTTGGCGAGAACTTCGGCGCGGCTCATGAACCCCAGCGGCGTCAGCACTTGGTGATTCGCGAGGCTCTGCGAGCCGACGATGACGATCTTGCCCTTTAGGTGAGCCGCGGTGATCTTTCCTTCGATCAAGTCGCGATACCGGATGGTAGGAAACGTCCCCTTTGGGCCCCTGAAGTTGACGTGCAGACTGTAACCGTACGGCAGCGAGGATTCGCGGGACCTCGTGCGCTCTGCCAGGCGCTGGCCGAAAATGGGAATGTGCACGAGCGGTGACGAAAGCCGCCGGACTACGCCGTCGATCCCGGGCCTGAAATCGACGACTCCGGTGTTGAGTCCGTACGGCCGCGCGAGGGCCGGCAAAAGCGCGCGTCCTTCGGAGTCCACCCGCGCGGCCCATATCACGCGCGGGTCTTGAAGCGTCTCAAGATGTTGCTGACCGAGCGCGAAGTCGGAGCCCGCGCCGAAAAAATAGCTGACGCCGATCGCTTTCGGCTGCGCGGCCAGCAGGCTTTTGAGCATGCGATTCCAGCCTTCAGTGCTCCAGAAATAGCCGTCAGTTTGGTCGAGCGCTTCTTGCCGGTTCGAGCGCGGGCCGGCCGCGCCCCAGTCTTCAGGCTCGGCGTAGAGCACGATGATTTCGGGGTCGATAGGCTGCTGCGGCCGCAAGTTGAAACGTAAATCAAAGTCGCCGTTGTAGTCGGTCAACAGGTAGCCGACGCCGACCAGCCAGCAGAAGATTCCGCGAAGCGCGTACGCACGGGCGCGCCAAAGACCTCTGAGGTGATCGAGAATGAGCCGCATAACGCTAC
>DASUEL010000239.1:0-3303 GCA_036275095.1 Bdellovibrionales bacterium | reverse complement strand
CGTGGGATCAGAGGGGCTTGCGGCACCGGTCGTGTCGACTAAGAACGCGTCGACGACGCTGTCGGCGGGCGTTGCGCTGGCTTTGCTCACGCCTGAGATCGTGAACGCGCCAGGCGAGAAATCGACGGAGAAATCCATTTCCGAGCGAATGCTTTGCGAGCCCTTGATGGCGTAAACGACGAGCTTGTAGGTTGAACCGCTGACGAGCGGGCAGTCGTTGAAGTCGCGGCTGGTGGTGACGAGGCCCGTGGCCGCGCAAAGCGTGGACGAGTCACCGGCGTTACGAATGTAAACCTGGTACTCGTCAGGCGATACGGTAGACGAACCCGAGCCCAAGGCGTAGGACCACTCGGCGCGGAAATCAGTAATGGAGGTATTGCTAATGGAGCGGTGTTCGCCGGTGAGACTATTATCGGCGCTCGTGTCGCACGATTCAGTGGCGCTCGCCGTGCAGGACGTTTGCGTTCTGACACCGGAGATCAAAACCGTGCCGAGTGGCCTGAGCTCCGTCTTGACGGCCACTTCCCAGCCGCCCGTGTGGCCGCTGCCGTCGGTGACCCAGTTCAAGTACGAGTTGCCGGAGGTGGCGGGTCCCGAAAGCGCTGGATTGCCCGAGACGGTGGAGTCATAGTTGGCCGTAATGCTCAAAAGCTGCGTGCCGCTGGCGGCGTTGTTGTCGTAAATGGTCATCGTGTCGCCGGCGGTGTCGACCACGCGGTAGTACGAGAACGTCCAGCTGATTTGCTTGGTGGCATCGTTCGGGTTGACGAGCATCGAACAATCGGCGGAAGAGTAGGTTCCCGTCATGTTGCCCTGATCGCGCAAGATGAAATACGGGCTCGAGTTCGTCGCACCCGCCGTGCAGGTGAGAAAGCGCGCGCCTGAGGTCGGCACCACGGAGATCGTGAGTTGATTGTTGTAGGCCGTCGTGGTCGTTCCGCCCGCGGTTCGCGCCGTGACCCAAAGTTTGTAGTCCGTGCCTTGAACGAGGTTGCTCGTGCAGGCGTTCGCGCCACCGAAGGTCATCGTCACGTAAGTGACTCCGCCGCTGGCGGAAGTCGACATGCCGGAGTCGGTCGTCGCTTTGTTGGTGACGCTGCAAAACGTGGTCGCACCGTCGGTCGATTTGATCTCGATGTCGTAGTTGGCAGCTCCACCCGACGACGCGAAGGTGACCTTCGGCGCGTTCACGGCGGCGGCATCATCGAGGAACGGATCGGCCGTCGTGTCGCTGCCGCCCGAGACACCGATGATTTGGAATGGCGTCAAGGTCGCGGACGTGGCTGTGAAGACATATTTATTGCTGGCGGATGCATTGATGGCACTGGTGTTGCCGCCGCTTCCGACGGCCGTGACCACGACTTGGTAGGTCGTCGCCGGAGAGAACGTGAAGCTGCCGCAGTTGTCGCCGGCTACGAACTGGTAGCTGGTGCTGTCGGCCGCGATGGCGGTCTTGGTGCACTTTGCGGCTCCTCCGTACGTGTGAACCGCGACAGTGTAACTCGTTTCGCCGGTCGTATCGTTCCACATCACCTTCGGCAGAGCGGCTGAGTCGGTGAGAAACTCGTCAGTCGTCGTGTCGGCTCCGCCTTGGATACCGGTCATCATGAATGCATCCGGGGTCAGGCCGGCGGCAGTCTGCACTGTCCAGCCGTCACTTGTCGAAGCGGGGCTTCGGTTGCCGGCCACGTCGACGGCGCGTACCGAGACGAAATAATCTTCGTTATTGGTCAAGGTCAGGCCGGTGCGTTGATAGCTCGTCACGTTCGTGATGTCGGTCCAGGTGAGCACGTCGGTGGCGCCGCTCGTTGAGCCGATGGCGAACTCATACGAGGCAATGCCCGAGCCGCCCGTGTCGGTCGAGGCTGTCCAAGTGACCGTCGGAGTTTCAGCGGCTGAGTTGTGAGTCGCGCCGTCGTTCGGCGTGCCCGGTGCCGTCGGGTCGGTGTCGTCTTTGATGAAATCTCGGTTCGCGGAGCCCGTAAGCCCGCCTTCATCTGTTTGGGCGACGACGATGTTCTTCGTGCCGTCGGTCCCCGAGAACGTGACGGCGACGGAGAAGGTTCCGCCCGAGCACGTGGTGGTCGCGGGCGAGCTGTGGCCCGTGCCTGAGATGTTGATCGTGTACGTGCCTTCACAGGTGCCCGCGACGGTTACGCCCGTCTGGCCGTAAGTGTTCGCGGCCGGCGAGGTGATCGCGATCGCCGGCGCGCTCGTATCGACGGTGAAGTTGAATGTCGCGGTTCTCGTGTTGCCGGCGGCGTCGCGCGCCACGACGACGGCGGTGTAGGTGTTGGTATTCGCGAGGCTGCAAGGGCTCAGCGCGGTCGCGTTCGTATCGGCCGTGACACCCGAGTCACTGCAGTAAGTCGTGTTCAGGGCGGTGTTTTGAACGGATACGGTGTAGCCGGTTTCACCGGTCGTGTCGTTCCAGTAAACGGTGGCGTCGGACCCGTTCGTCAGCCAGGCGTCGGTCGTCACGTCGGTGCCGCCGCGAATACCCGCGATCGTGAACACGGCGGGCGGGGTGGTGTCGACCGTGAAGCTGTAGCTGTTGTTGGTGGCGTTTCGGTTGCCCACACCGTTCTTCGCGGTGACTTTGATGATGTACGATGTGCCATCGACCAGCGTGCAACCCGTAAACGTGTAGCTCGTGGCGGCCACGTCGTTTTCGGCGCATGCCACCGCATCGCCCGCTTCGGCGTAGTCGGTATCGCCGCTGTTGCGAACGACGACGTCATAAGCGGTCGCTCCGGTTGCGGCATCCCAGTTGGCGGTGAGCGTGGTCGTGGTGCCCAGCCAGGCGTTCGCGGTATTGTCGGTTCCGCCGGTCGCGCCCGTGATGTTGAACGCGGCGGGGATTCCGCCGGTCGTCCAGCCGTCACTGACGACCACGGCGCCCGTGTTGCCGGCGCCGTCGACGGCGCGAACCGAGACGTAGTAGGTGGTGTTCGCGGCGAGTGTCAGCGAGCCCGCTTGATACGTCAGCACATTGCCGATGTCGGTCCAATTGAGCTCGTCGGTTTGAGCCGCGCCGCTCGTGCCTGAGCCGATTGCGAGCTCGTACTTCGCGACACCTGAACCCGTGCCGTCGGAAGCGGCGGTCCAGGTAAAGGCGGGCGACTGGGTGATCGAGCTGTACGTGGTGCCGTCATCCAGTGAGCCTACGACGCCCGGATCGGTGTCGTCTTTGATGAACGTGCGGTTGGCCGAACCGGTGTTGCCGGCGGCATCGGTTTGTTCGACGACGATGTTCTTATTGCCGTCGGTTGCCGTGAAGGTGATGGCTTGCGAGAACGTACC
>DASUEL010000238.1:0-2109 GCA_036275095.1 Bdellovibrionales bacterium | reverse complement strand
GAATTCCGCTCTCGCTCAGCACCTTGAGGTGCTTCGATGCTTGTGGCTGGCGAAGCTTGAGCCGGTCGGCGATCTCCCCGACCGTCAGCGGCCCTTCTCGCAACAGCTCGACGATCTGCCGCCGATTCGGCTCGGCCAGCGCGTTCAGCGTCGTCGTTTCGAGAACGGGGCCCTTCTTCAAGTCGGCGTCTCCTTCGTGATTACAATATACCTAAATAGGAATATTCCTGTCAAGGAATGTTTTAAGAAGTAAATAACACACTGTTTTCATATATATACAGGATGATGAGGACTACAGGTTTCAGGTTGTTCGCGCTCTAATTGGCGAGGTCGGCAATTCGGCGAAACAGAAGCTCGCAGAAGCTTTTGCCGGCTGCGCCCTTCGGCAGGAGGAGCTCCGAGCGAAAATCATCAATGGGTTTCCAGCCGGGATGTTTGTCGTAGTGAGCCGCGTAGTCCCGGCCGATCGGCCCCACGAGGGCCTTCAATTCGGCATCATCGCGCGCGGCCTCGGTCAGTTCGAGCGCCAAGAGAAGCGCCTTTTGATCCAATTCACCATCCCAAAAACTGTAATTATCATCGCCGTCCGAGATTATCAGACGCGCGATCGAAAGGCCCCAATAGCCGAGCAACGCGCCGAAAACCTCGCGAATTTCGGTTGGCCGGCCCAGGAGCGCCTCGACTTTCTTTTTTGCCGCTTCGGAGCCCTCGAAGTCTCCGCAATTCGGCGTGCCCACGTCTTCATTGGTGTCGACTCGGCTGTAGGTCAGGCCCAGCCACAATACCGCTCGCAACTTCTGATAATCCGCCTGGCTTTTCAGTATGCGGTTCACGCGAAGCGCGTTTCCGTTCGCGAGAATCTTCGTGAAAACCATGTTGGGGCGAAACCGGTAATCGCGTTTTCCTAAACCGCCGTCGAAATAAGGAGATGTCTTGGAACCTTCAGGAAAGATGAGCGCCTTCAACCGGCTCGCCGGCTCGTCCATCGTTTTCAGAAGCTCAGGGAATCGCCCGAATTCAACTTTCGTTTCCCCGACGCTGTCTTCGGCGACGAAGTCATCGTGGCTGCCGTACGCTTTCGGCCAGCTCAGATAGCTGGTCCAAATCGGTTTCGGGTCGGTCCCGTGGCAGCTCAAACATCTTGACGGCGTCTTCTCGGTAAACTCGAGTCTTGGCTTTCCGTTTTCGGTAACCTCGCGAACCTCCTGAAAGTTAAACACTCGCCGGTTTTTGTCGATGTCTATGATCTCGAGTGCCGCATACCCTTTTTGACTTGCATGCGTGTTGAAGGCGAGCACGAGATTGTCATTGAACATGAGCACGCGCGGGTATTTCCAGCTGGCTTCTTGGAGGCTCTCCGAGGTCTTCAGGAGCGTGAAGCTGCGACGGAGAGATGCCGGCAGCGAAAGGAGCAATTCGTTGACGGTGAGCTCACCGTTTTTCTCTTTTATCTTTTGGGCCAAATCGCGATAGGTGAACGCCTCGTATGCCGAAGCGGCGGAAGCAAGCAGCGACATTAAAATCAGAACAAAGGCGTGTTTCATCATGGGCCCTTTCAAAAACAATAAAGGCGGCTGGCTCCCGCCACGACAACACGCAAGCGCTGCCGTACACAGGTGACAGTCTCTCAAAAAGCCTAAATTGTGAAGCGGGCGAATTGCCACCGCGCTGGACACAGGGTGCGGCGCTCGCGGCGTCGTCCGCACGGTGTTTTCGGGGGCTCCGGGACGTCGCTATGTGAGTTGGATTTTATGAAATGGCGCGGTCGCCAGGATTCGAACCTGGGACCACCAGATTCGTAGTCTGGTACTCTATCCAGCTGAGCTACGACCGCGCAGTCACGTTTGGAATTTGGAGAATTTAAGGGGTTGAGGGCGAAAATGCAAGCGAGACGCTGGCAAATTCACGAAATAACAGAGCAAATTAGCGGGTTTCCGGGGGTTGAGGCTCGACTTTTTCGGGGCAAAAGCTGAATATAGGGCCTATGAACGATCTGAAAGTTTGGACCAATGCCCTCAGCGAGGCGCATGACGTGGTTGGCGCCTTTCTCCGCGACCCGGGTCAAATCGAAAAATGCGTGAAATTCACCGAGCTCCTCACGTCGACCTT
>DASUEL010000237.1:0-3167 GCA_036275095.1 Bdellovibrionales bacterium | reverse complement strand
AAAATCAATAACAAGCAAAAGTCCGATATCGCCAAATCAAGGCCGAGCTTTGCCAATTGGAGCCAAAAGATGGCTCAGGCGGAGGGACCCGGACTATTCCCGAACCGGGGGTTCGACAAAAATCGCACGATGCGATTTTTGCGCGCAGGCCACGAACTCCGAAAGGCGCCTCTCAGCTAGTGCGCCGAAAAGAAGTCTTCAACTTCTCAAAAGCGCAACAAGGGGCCGAAGCCCCGCGCGCCAGCGCGGGGTTCGGGCCAGGCTCGCGGCGTAGTCCGATGGCCCGAACAGTCCCGTCGTGAACCACAACAAACGCGCCAATTGACCCATTAAATATACGGCGTATAATTATGGACGAGAGGGAGGCCAACATGATCACCGGACACGTTTTCATCGCTACCAGTCTCGATGGCTTCATCGCGCGCAAAAATGGGGACATCGAGTGGCTTCTCACGCGGGACGCGCCGAACGAGGATCACGGCTACAACGACTTCATCAAAGACATCGACGGTATCGTCATGGGCCGCGGCACTTTCGAGGCGGTTTTGAAGTTCGAATCGTGGCCGTACACCCGGCCCGTCGTCGTGCTTTCCAAATCGCTCGACGCCAAAGCTCTGCCGGCGTGGCTTCAAGACAAGGTGCGCGTGATGAGCGAGCCTCCCAAAGACGTTTTGCGCCGGCTCGCACAAGAAGGCTGGCGCAAGGTTTACGTCGACGGCGGGCAAGTCGTTCAGTCATTTCTGCGCGAGAAGCTGATCGCCGATCTCGTCATCACCTCGGTGCCGGTGCTGCTCGGTGAGGGGCGGCCGCTGTTCGGGCCGCTCGCGCGCGATATCTCGTTGAAGCACGTCGAGACCAAAGCCTTTCCCTCGGGGCTGGTTCAGTCCAAGTACCGCGTGCTCGAATGAAGAAAGCCAAACGCGGCCGCCCCAAGGGGCAGGCCCGTCTTCAACGCGAAGACATTCTCCGAGCCGGCCTGAAGGCGCTCGATCAAGCCGGGCCACAGGGCCTCTCGATGCGAAAAATCGCGGGGCATTTGAACGTGACGCCGATGGCGCTCTATCATCACGTCGCCGATCGCTCGGAGCTGCTTCGAGACCTCGCTGACCTAATTTACGCGGGCGTATTGAAAGAGCTCGAACGGGGCCCGGGCAGCGTTCGCGAAAAGCTCGAGCTGCTGCTCCTCACGTATCACAGAGCGGTTCTGCGCCATCCGAATCTTTCGCTTGCCATTTTCGCCGACCCGGCCGCGTTTTCACTCGAGGCCCGGAGGATCACCGATAAAATCTTCGAGCTGCTCGGCGACGCCCGGCTCACGGCGCCCGAGCGAAAACTCTGGCTCAATGTTCTGGTCGATTTCACCCACGGTAGCTCGATCGCGGCCGCGATGAGCGGGGCCGCCGCAAAGCCCTCGAAAAGCTCCGCCGCGAAGGCCTCTCAGCTCTACCGTGAAGGACTGAACAAGCTTCTAGAATGCATTTTCTGAAGCGCCGGCGCCAGGGTTGAAAGTTCCGCGACTTCAGCGCCACCGCCGACCGGCACGGGGCCTCCACCGCACAAGACTTAGCTGATCGTCGCATTCACTCACGCGCCTCACGTTGAGACTGCCGTACTTCCGCGGCTTTGTGCGGCCCCGACCAGCGCAATTCCGCGCACGCGCTTTGCAATCTCAAACCGCGGGTGGAGTGCTGCTCAAGGGGATCAAAATGAAAACCAAAGTCGTCGCCGCTCTAACGCTCGCATTTGTTTCGGCCTCGGCCGCGTTCGTCAACTGCTCGGGCGGGATCAGGTCTTCGACGACCGATGACAACTTCAGACTGACCGACGAACACGTGCTCATCGGCGACATGATCTTCACGCGTGACCAGCTCGCCGCCGCCTCCACAAGTGACGTTCGCGCCACCGGCTTTACGGGCTTTCGGCGCGCAAACAGCGACCCTTGGCGCAACGGCATCGTCCCGGTGCGATTCAAGTTCGCCGTGACCGAACAGCAGCGCCAGCTGTTTTTTGAAGCGTGCCTCGAGTGGACCAAAGAGGCCAACATTCGCTGCATTCCATACGGCGGCCAAGAAGACCGCATCGACGTCGAGAACGACGCTAATGACGGCTGCAACTCGGAGATCGGCCGCGGACCCGGCCGCTTCGGGAGCGCGACCAACATGAATCTGGGCCGCGGCTGCTGGGTTAAAGGCGTCATCATGCATGAGCTCGGCCATGCCTTTGGGTTTCTGCACGAACACCAACGGCCCGACCGCGACCGCTACATCAAGATCAACCTGCAAAATGTCCGCGACGACAAGAAGGACGCGTTCGAGCGAATATGGAACGGCAGCGTGCTAGGCGCTTACGACCCGCGCTCGGTCATGCACTACTTCCCCAACGCGTTTTCGAAAGCGGATGACGCCCTGACGATCGAACCCCAAGACGGCAGCGGAATCCTGAGCGGCTCGCTGGGAGCCGGAAACCTGTTCGGCTTTCTCACCGAAGGCGACGCCGAAATGGCGCGCGCCGTGTACGGCCCGCCGACGTATCCTTACTATCGGGTGAACATCACGCTCGACACGTTCGATTCCAATGCATGTTTTTACGTCTTTGTCGCGAATCGAGAGCCCCAGACTTGCATTCGGACCGTCGACGTCGAAGTCGCCATGGGCGACAAAATCGTCGTCAGTTACGGCGGCCTTGGAGGAGACGTGACTTGGTCGGGCGGGTGCGCGCCGCTCGAGCAAACTCCTTACGTTTACGAAAAAGTGCTCGACTCCGACGTCACTTGTAGGCTCACCGTGAGAGCGAACGGAGGCGCGCCGACGCCTCCGCCCACGCCGCAACCGACGCCGCCTCCACCGGCGCCCGCGGAGAATCGCCTCATACCGGATCAGGTTCTCACGCCGGGCAAGCAGCTGCGCTCGCAAAACGGCAACTACACGATGCCCTACCAAGGCGATGGCAACGTCGTGATTTACCAAAACGGTAATCCCATATGGGCGACAAACACCGACGGCTCGAGCCCCGGCACTCTCGTCATGCAGGCCGACGGCAATCTCGTTCTGTACGACGGCAACGGCGCCCCGATCTGGGCATCGAACACCGACGGCAATCCGGGCGCGAGCCTGGTGCTCGAAAACAACGGAACAGCGGTAATCTATTCGACCGGCGGCTCGATGCTT
>DASUEL010000236.1:0-16016 GCA_036275095.1 Bdellovibrionales bacterium | reverse complement strand
TTGAAACAGCTGCGAGCAGGAGTGTGAGAATGAGTGCGAATTTAGACATGAAAGACTCCGGTCAAAAGTTGAGGCCTTCTACCACTGCTAAAAGGGCTCGTCCACTGGACATTTTGAATTAGAAAACGTTCTTCTGCCGATACCAGTTCGAAACCGGAACAATGTTTAGAGATTTTTGAAATTTAATGCCGCGGCCGGGCTCAAAGCTTGTGTTTGAGCAGAATGCCCTCGGCTTTGGAGTAATCTTCTGGGGCGACATATAGGCGATCGATGCGTCGTGCGCGCTCGTACTTTTGAAAGATCTCGGTGCTCTTGTCGAGGGGATACGGCTTCGAGCCGCGGTCATATTGGTCGACCACGTAGATTTGGCGGTTCTTATCGCCCTCGAGGCTCGTGTGGTATTTGGAGAGGCGCGCTTCGGAGCTCGCCAAAATGACGTTGACCCCTTCCGCCTCCAGGGCCTCCTTCATCTTCTCGGGCCGGCCGCTCTCGCTTGTGCTGTGGAGCTCGAAGAGGACCCGCAAGGGGCGTCGCTCGGAGATGCGGCGGGCCCATTGGTTATCGACTCCCGAAAGGTGCTGGTACAACTTGTAATCGTTGTATTTGAGGTACTCGTTTATGTCTGCCGGAAGCGAAAACGTGCAGTCTTTCGACGTCAGGTACAAGCCGAGCATCTCATCGTAAACGATGCTTTTGTGATGGAAGTACACCATCAGGTACATGTGATGCCTGGAGATCAGAAAGTCGTCGAACGTATAGAGCGCGCGGCGATTGAGGGCAAGATGAACGCGGCCTTCGAGCTCGTGGGTCGTGAGATTCGCGAGCATCCAGCCAAGCTCGAATTTTCCGTAGTTGGTTCCGCAAAAATAGGAATCGCGCAGCAGGTAGTCCATGCGGTCGACGTCGAGCTCGGAGCTGACGAGCTGGCAAAGCACGGTGCGGAAGTTGCGATCGTCATCGACGAAGAAGTCGTCATGGACCTCGAGATTTTTGTCGATGAGCGCCGCGATGTGCATGGGGTCCATGTCGGGGAACTTGTCTTTGAGGAGCGCCGTGAGCGGAGAGTCGGTGATGAACTTGATCGTGTAATCTTCGTGTGTCGCCCGGCGGTCCTCGGTTTTTTGATACGCCTTGACGTTGAGGTTCTTCACGTGCGGCATGACCTCTTCGGTCGTGTGGCTCAGCGGGCCGTGGCCGATATCGTGAAGCAAGGCCGCGAGTCGCAGCGCCTGACGCATACGCCAGCGCGCGGCGGGATTCTTGAATGCGAACCCGCGGAAGACGGAGTCAAAAGCCTCACCCGCGATGTGAGACGCGCCCAAGCTGTGGAGATAACGATTGTGGGTGGCGCCGGGATAGCTAAACTCCCCAAATCCCAATTGCTTGATGCTGCGCAACCGCTGAAAAGCGGGGCTGTCGAGCACGGCGACTTCGGGTGGTGTCAGCTCAAGCGATCCGTGGACGGGATCCTTGATTTCCATCTTAATTTCCATGACATGCACCTATACCACAAATTATATTGAGCACAACAGTCGCGAGGTCCTATGCGCCAATACCATCAGCTCATGGCTCATATATTAGAACACGGCGTGAAGAAAGAAGACCGCACCGGGGTCGGAACACTGAGCGTTTTCGGCTACCAGATGCGCTTCAATCTCGATGACGGCTTTCCGCTCGTCACGACGAAGAAGACGCATCTGCGCTCGATCATTCACGAGCTGCTATGGTTTTTGAAGGGCGACACCAACGTCAAGTATCTCCAAGACAACAAAGTGACGATCTGGGACGAATGGGCCGACAAAGACGGCAACCTCGGCCCGGTGTACGGCTCGCAATGGCGCTCCTGGAAGGCCGCCGACGGGCGCACCATCGATCAGATCTCGATGGTCGTCGATCAAATCAAAAAGAACCCGAACTCGCGGCGGCTGATTGTCAATGCCTGGAACGTCGGCGAGCTCGACAAAATGGCGCTTCCGCCGTGCCACGCGTTTTTCCAATTTTATGTCGCGAATGAACGGCTCTCCTGCCAGCTCTATCAGCGAAGCGCCGACGTGTTTTTGGGCGTTCCGTTCAACATCGCGAGCTACGCGCTCTTAATGATGATGGTCGCGCAGGTGACCGGCCTGAAGCCTGGCGAGTTCGTGCACACCCTCGGCGACGCGCATTTGTACCTGAACCACATTGAGCAAGCCAAGCTCCAGCTCTCGCGTGACTTTCGCCCGCTTCCAAAGATGAAGCTCAATCCGAATGTGAAGAGTATTTTTGAGTTCCGCTATGAAGACTTCGAGCTTCTGAACTACGATCCGCATCCAGCCATCAAGGCCGAGATTGCGGTATGATTCTTTCACATGTCGTCGCGGCGTCTGAAAACGGAGTGATCGGCAATAAAGGCTGCTTGCCCTGGCGCATCCCCGAAGATCTCAAGTTTTTCAAAGAGAAGACTCTGGGACACGTGATCATCATGGGGCGAAAAACGTTCGAAACTTTGCCGAACGCGCTGGCGAACCGGCTGAATATCGTCGTGACACGCGACTCCTCCTATTCTGCTCAAGGCGCAATGGTGGTTCAGACCATCGACCAGGCGATCGCGATCGCGCGCGAGCATCGCGCGACTTACGGTAACGAGGTCTTCATCGTCGGCGGCGGCGAAATTTACCGCCAGACCATGGACCTGGTCGACCGGATCTATCTGACGTTGGTCCACAAAACGTACGAAGGCGACGCGTTTTATCCCGTGAAAGAGCTCCAAGATTTCAATCTCGTGAAACAAGAGGACCGCTCCGAGCCGGTGCCGTTTTCTTTTCTCATTTACGAACGAAAATAGAGCTCTCGGACTGAGGTCCGGATCTGACGTAACTCCATTAATTCCCATCAGAAATCCCGGCATTTGAACCGATTTAGATGACGGGAACAAACATGCTAGGACTTGTCGGAATTGTCATCGTGATCGTGGGCGTCTTCGGCGGCTTCGTGCTTGCCGGAGGGCACTTGCATCTGATTTGGCAACCGTACGAGATCATGATCATCTTCGGCGCCGCGATCGGCGGCCTCATCATCGGCAACCCGCCTTCCACGATCAAAGCGGTCATCAAAGGCGCGATCCGCGCGGTGACCACGGGTGGCTCGCGCAAGAAAGAGTACGTCGAGCTCCTGCAAATGCTCTTCCGGTTCTTCCAGATCTATCGGCGGGACGGCCCGCAAGCCGTCGAAAAGCACGTGGAGAATCCCAAAGACAGCGAGCTCTTCAAAGCCTATCCCAGCTTTCTCAAGAATCACCATGCCGTCGAGTTTCTCTGCGACACCATGAAAGTGGTGCTGAGCTCGGATTTGAGCCAATACGATCTCGATGACCTGCTCGATCAGGACATCAAAGCCATGCACGAAGAAGAGCACGCGGCCGCGCACGCGGTTCAGTCGATGGCCGACGCCATGCCCGGTCTCGGCATCGTCGCCGCCGTACTCGGCGTCGTGCACACGATGGGTCTGCTTGACCAAGGCACTCAGGTCATCGGCCACTCGGTAGCCGCCGCGCTCATCGGTACCTTTCTCGGCGTTTTGTCATGCTACGGCTTCATCGGCCCGATATCGACCAAGATGGCGAAAGACATCGAAGCCGAAGGCCGTTATCTCGCCGTGATCAAGGCGGCGCTCGTCGCTCTTCAGCGGGGCAACCCGCCGCTCGTTTGCGTAGAGTACGCGCGTCGCTCCATCTTCCCCGAAGACCGGCCGACGTTCGAGGAAACGGATAAGGCTACCAAAGAGAAAAAGGCCGCCTAATGGGTGGGCGATAGGCCATGGCAGAGAAAAAAGAGAAACAACCCATCATCGTCGTCAAGAAAATCACGATCAACAAGGGCGGTCATCATGGCGGTTCCTGGAAAGTCGCGTTCGCCGACTTCATGACCGCGATGATGTGCTTCTTTCTCGTGATGTGGCTGGTCGTCCAGCCTGAAGAAGTCAAAAAACAAGTCGCAAGCCATTTTTCGGGTCCGACGGTCATCGAGCAGCAGCTCTCCGCGTACGGAGCCGAGATCACGCTCGAAAAACTTTTTCTCGACCTGATCAACGAACCGCTGAAGGCGTTTCAAGCTTTCGTGCAGCCGGCGGATCTGACGCCCGATCTGTTTTCGCTCGGAACCAAGAAAGTGGTGCTCTTTCATATCGCGCACGAGCTTGGCGACATCGCGCGAAACGTCGAGATCAATCAAGACGAGATCCGCTTCGACATCCCCGAAAACTATCTCTTCGAAAAATACAGCTCGAAACCGGCGGCCCAGTTCGTGACGATCATGGAGAAGGTGAGGCTGCTGACCACGGGGCTCGAGCATGCCAACGTCGAGCTCCGTTCGACCGTCATGGCTCAAGGGTACCCGCCCGAGACTCATGGTGAACTGTCCGATATCGCGAACGCGCGCCTGGATCTCGTGAAGAACCAGGTCGCCAGCTCCTTCGAAAACAGCACGAACAACCTTCGCGGCGACGCGCAAGTCTCGGAGCGCAACTGGGAGCCGCAGACGCCGGCCGGCTACGTGCGCTTTCACTTCAAACAGAAGGAAGCGTTGCCCGAGGGCTTGAAGCCCCGCAAGCTTCGTGGCGAGCTCGGCGGCAAAGGCTCGGATGCCTCCGTTTATGACGAGTTCGTCAATCGTATGAGCGAATCCCAGCGCAAAAAGAAGCGAAGAAACTGAGCTGATTCCTGGCTCGGAGATTTCAAAGGCCGATCGCCGACAAAAAGTCAGTGAGCCCGCGCCAGTATCTGTCGCTCTCGTTGAGGTTGTCGTGCGTGGCGCCGCTGACCGACAAGAAGGCCGCCTTCGTCTTGAGCATCTTGAAAAGGTTTTCTCCGTGATGATGCGGGATCACCGTATCTTCAGTGCCATGCACGATGAGGATGGGCATCTTTCGTTTATTCTCTGCCAGCTCGGTGTTGTCCAGGTGATAACGGAGTAGAGCGGTGGGGACCAGCGGGTAGATCTCGCGCGCCAGGTCTTTCAGGCTCGTATACGGCGATTCCAAGACGACCGCGGCCGCGCCTTCGGTCAGCGCGAGCTTGGTTGCGAGGCCGGTTCCGAGGGAGCGGCCAAACATCACGATCGGATAATTCGGGCGCGACTTTTTCACGTGTTTCACGAATTCGCGCGATACCTGGATCAGCTCATCGCTGTCGGGCGGCAGCGGGCCCGTGCTCTTGCCGTAACCCGGGTAATCGAAGATCCAAACTTCATGATGCGACTTGACCGCCAGCTCGGCCGCGACTTCGCCCCAGCGCGCGAGATTGCCGCCGTTTCCGTGAAAGTACACGATAATGGCGGGCGCCTCGGGCGGCGAGAAAATCAAATAGTGAAGCTTTTTGCCGCCCTCCAAGTCGAGGAACAGCTCGGTGTGAGGCGCGCCGAATGCGAGCGGCGCGTCTTGGGCCAGCGGCTCAGGAAAGAACACGAGCCGCTCCTGCATGAAGTAAAGGTAGGCGAGGGCGGCGGCGGCGAACGACGCGGCCGATAAGAACGCAACGATCAGGAGCCTGGCTGGTTTCCGCATGAATTCGTGTTTAGATTATCCCGTTCCAAACGCCAAAGTCTAACGCTATAATGGCCCAACTTCATGCCGATTCAGCTCAATGCGCCTTGGACAACCGCGACCTATGTCAGTTTCGATACCGAAACCACGGGCGCCTATCCGCTCGAATCCGAAGTCTGCGAAGTCGCCGCGGTAAAATGGAAAGACGGCAAAGTCGTCGACGAGTTTCAGTCGCTGGCGTGCATCAGCAAGCCCATGAGCACGTTCATCATCGGGATCCACGGAATCACGAATGAGATGTGCGAAGGCGCGCCTCCGATGGGCGAAATCATCAAGAAATTTCACGCGTTCATTCAAGACTCGGTGCTGGTCGCGCACCACGCGCCGTTCGATCTGGGTTTTTTGGCTCTCGAAATGGAGAGAGCCGGCATGAAGCTGCCGGATAACCCGGTGATCTGTTCGAGCCTGCTTTCGCGAAAGGTATTTCCCGATTTTCCGAATCACAAGCTTCAGACGCTGATTCCGCTCTTGGGCATTCAGCAGGGAACCGCCCATCGCGCGCTCGACGATTCGCGCGCGTGTCTGCAAGTCGCGATCAAATGCATGGAGAAACTCGGGCCCGAGACACCGCTGCAGAAGGTTTTGGAGACCCAGGGCCATAAACTCTATTGGAAGAACTACTCGATGAACGATCTGCGCCAGCACGATGTATTCGGGCTGCTCGTCGATGCCATCGAAACGGGCAAAACCGTCGAGATCGGCTACCGCGGCACCTCGGCCGACCACAAGCGCCCCGTGAAGCCTCAAGGCATCGTGCGAAATCCCGACGGTGACTACCTCGTCGGCTACTGCGAGCGCGAAAAACGAAGCAAACGTTATTATCTCAACCGCATCGCCTCGGTGAGCCAGCTCCTCGTCTGAGAATGTCGAAACCAGGCGGGCGAATCCCGATTTCGAAAGTGAAAAATTTCGGCCCCGTGTGCAGCGCCGAGCTGAAAGCCATCGGCCTCGAGTATTTCGATCAAGTGCAGGAGCTCGGTTTTGAAGAGACGTGCCGGCTGTGGGTTCAGTCATTTCCGGAGCGCCTCAATGCCAATGCTTTCTTAGGAATCGCGAGCGCCCTAGATGAGACCGTTTGGACCAAAGCGACTCCCTCACACCGGGCGGCCGCGCACAATCTCGTCCGCCTGCTGCGGGCCGAGCAAGGATTGCCGCCTGCTAAGCGCCCGAAACGAAAGCGCCTTTCCCGCTAGAGGCGGGCTTGGCCCGTTGCGCTATTTCGCCGGTTCAAGCGCGCGCGTATTCTCGAACCATGAAGTTGAATACTCCCATATTGTTTTTCACGCTCGCGTTCGTTGCCCCATCGAGCGCGCCCCAGGCGCCGCTGATCGTGGCCGCCGCCCACGCCGCCGTGCCCGCGGCGGCCGCGCTTTACCTGGCATCGAGGTACCTGCGCTGGCCCGCGCGCCTGGAGCCCGCGGCCGTGCCGCGCGCGCCGGGGTTTCGGCTCGAGTCTGAACGGCGTCGCGTGGCTCTTCAGCCGGTCGCGTGGCTGAGCGATCGCTTCACGGGCGGCGGTCGAGGGCTCGCGCCGTTCGCATGGTACGCGGCAGCCGCGCAAATTTTCTTGCTGTCGGCCGAGCCGGGCACTCTGGCGGCGTGGAGCTCCGCCGCCGTTTTGTACGCATGGTCCGTGGCGATCGCGCGGGGGCTAGAGCCGGGACCGGCGCGCGTGGCGTTCGCCGCCGCCGCCGCGCTGATACCGCTGCCCCTTTGGTTTTCTTGAACCTTCAATGTAGAGCGTGAACGGGCTTTTGCTTGAGGTACGCGGCAAGCGTGCCCGCTTTGCCGTCACGCCCGAGCAGCTCATAGACGGCCAGCCACTCGCGCGGTGAGCCGAGCGGAATTCCGCGCCACTCGCCAGTCACGATCGTTTTGACCCTGTGAACGCGGCTGCCGTCGCGAATCGCGAACGAGCCCATCAGGTCGATCGAAGCGCCGCTCGCTTCGATCTTGCACCAAAACTCCGAAGCGAATTCGGCGGTCGGCTCCCGCTTTTCGAAATTCAAGCCGGCGAGCGCGCGCTCGACCCGGCTCCAAGGCGCGTCGGTCGTCAGATCCCAGTCGCCGACCGAATCGGTGAGGCCGAGCGCGTGAAGCAGACCCGAGCCGCCGAGGGCTACGATTAAGCCTTCGCGTTTGAAGCGCGCACAAAGATCGGCGAGCGCCACGAAGCTCGGCAACTCGCGGCTCACAACGCCAGCCCCAGTGCGGCTCCGACGGCCGCGTAGGTGAAAGGCTCGGCGTGCGACCATGAGACCGTCGTTTGCGCCGCTTCGAGCGCGAAGAAGCCAGTCGGCCAGCCCGGCCTGAAGTAAATGTGGGTTCCAGCGTGAAAGGCCGTCTCGTGGCCCTCGCCCGAAAAGACGGCGATCGAGGTCGACTGCGAGGAAGTCTTCGTGATCGAGCCGCCGGTCGCGTGATGGCTGTAGGTCACATCGGCATAGAAGAGTACGGCGTCGATGGCGCGGAGGCCGAGGCCCGCATAAAGCTCTTCGGTCTCGCGCTTCATCACGCCGCTGGTGGAATTCGAAACGTTGAACCAGTTCCAGCTCGTGTAGCCGGAGTTGAGGTTTCCCATTCCCGCGCCGAGCGCGAACGAAAAATTTCCGGCTTTGGCCGCGCGGCGGGGATCGCCGATCACCTGATACTTCGCGCGGAGTATCCAAGGCGTTTCGTTCAGCGAAAAGCGCAACCCCAGATCGAAACGCTCGCCGAAGCCCATGTCGAAACTCGGGAGTACGATCTTCGGCACGGAATGCTTCTGGAGCTGAGGCGGATATACGACCGGCGGGTTCACGTCGATGTTTTGAATCGGATCCATCATCACCGCGCTATAGGCGCCCGCGGCCATCGCGGTTGCCCAGGTTTTGCCTTGTGCTTCGGGGGACATGAATCTGTTCGTCGGAAGATACATGTGAGTGGCGCACGCGGCGTTTAAAACGAGCAGCCCGAGCGGCAGGATGAATTTGGTCATTCCAAAATTCTGTTGGGGGCCCGCGAGCGAGTCAAGAGGCGGAGTTATTTCGCTTTTCGAAAATCGCCGCCTTGGTCCGGCGGCACGTCAGGGACCGGCGGCTCGCCGTCTTTGTCGACCAGCCGGAGCTGCGAAGGTAAATCGCGGGCGAGTTTTTCGGCCAGCTCTTCGAGATGCCTGAACTCGTCGCCGGCCCGGAGCTTGAGCGCGCGCGTGTTACCGCGCAAAAGATCTTCGAGGAAGCGCTCGAATGCGTAGAGCGGCCCGGCGGTCCGGTGCGAAATCATGACGCCGACGAAGAACATGATCACTGAAAACGTGATGCTGACGATGAGGTAAGTCACGACGAAGTTGGTGAGAAATTTCTGCTCCACCTGCGGCGCCATTCCGACCAGCTCGGTGATCGTGACCTTCAGGTAGGTGAACGACAGTACGCCCGAGATGATCGCGAAAAAGAACGAAAAGCTCATGAGCTTCAAGCTGTAACGAACCTGAAACTTCGTGTTGATGAAATAAGAATTTCGCAGGTTTTTCTCGGGCCAGAGGCTTTTGCCCTCTTTGAATAGGCAATACACGATGATGATGTAGCCCACCCACTGAAGAACATCAGCAAGATTGAACGCAGGCGACGTGTAGCCGCCCGCTGAAATCACGACAAAGTCGACGACCCGGCCCCACATGATGCGGTCGGTGACGTTTCCGAGAATGCCGCCCAATAGAAACGACATACCAGAGCGAAGAAGCAACGAGCGGGTCGGGAGCAGCCACTGCAGTATGAAAAACCAGAAAACGAGGAACGCGCCGCCGGTCGAAAGCGAGACCACGCGCAGAATCGGAGGCAAATCTGAAAATGTTCCGAGGATGGCGCCGGGGTTGAAGTGGAGAAGAAACCCAACGGGCCCGTAAAATTTCACGCCGACCAGGCTCAGCGCCCACGTCTTGGTGATTCGGTCGACGCCCCACACGAAGAGGAGCGGCGAGAGGACCAGGAGCCAGTCGCGTTTTTTCATTTCCATGCTTTCAACAACCCAGTGTAATCGCCGTTAGTGGGAGGGTCGTAATCTTTGACCCTCTTATGTATTACGGCAACTTGGGTGTCGTACCATAGTGGCAGAACGGCCAAGTCTTCCAAAACCATGGTCTGGATTTTCCGGTAGTGTTCACGGCGCTTCATTGCATCGACGATGGTCGGGCCTTCTTCCAGCAGTTTGTCCAGGGCTTTATTCACATAGGAGCCGCGGTTCCGGCCCGGCGGCACCTCGCTGCTGTGAAACGCGAGCCGGTACAGATCAGGGTCGGTCGTGCCCACCCAGCGCATCAAGGCGAGCTCGAAGTTGCCGCTTTTCACGTCGCCGTAGAACGTCGACCACTCATAGCTTTGAAGTTTCACCTTGAGTCCAATTTGACCGAGCTGATGGGCAATCACGCGCCCGTTCTCGACCGCAGCGGGGTTGTTCGAAGTCTTGAGCGTGAGCTCCGCGGCGGGCGCACCGGCCTCCTTGAATAACGTCTTGGCTTTCTCGGGATCAAAGGCGGGTGCCTTGAGCTCTTCGATGAACATCGGATGCACCGGCGTGATCAGGCTTGTCGCCTCCCGCGCGAGTCCGTTGAGTTTGTACTGAATGATCTCTTGCCGGTTCAGCGCGTGCGCCATGGCTCTTCGCAGGGCCGGCTTCCTCAGCTCCGCGTTTTTGAAGTTGACGAGCACGTAGTTCATCGAGAGGCCGGGGTAACGGATGATGTTGAAGTTCCCGTCCTTCTCGACCTGCGAAATCACATTGAGCGGAAGCTCCTGCTGGGCGATGTCGATCGCGCCCTTGAGCGTCTTCAGGAGGCGGGTCGAATCGTCTTGAATGATCTTGAAAACGACGTTTCTGATTTTCGGGATGGCCACCGTATGGCCGACCCGCGCGACGAGGACGATCTGCTGGCTGTCTTGGCTGTTGAGCGTGAAGCTGCCGGTTCCGAACGGCGCGCGCGTGAACGCTGCTTCGTCTTTTTCGATCTCCGCTTTCGGAAGAAGCTTGATCGCCGATAGATCGTCGAGCAGCGGCGCATGAAATTTCTCGAGCGCGAGTTTCACGTACATGACGCCGTCGACGGTCTCGACCGCGACCGATTTCACCGGCGCGAGGGTCGATTGGAACGGGCTATCGGGTTTTCGAAACACTTCAAAGGAATATAGAATGTCGAGCTCCGTCAGATCGCGTCCGTTGGCAAACTTGAGCCCGGGGCGGATTTTGAACGTGTAGACCAAATCCTTGTACGTCCAGCTTTCAGCGGCGTCGCCGGTCAAACGAAGGTCCGATCCTGTACGGACCAGCGAGCTGAACATAAGGCTCGAGATGCGCTGCCCGGTCGCGTCCGTCGCGCGCCTCGGATCCAAAGTCGCAGGCGCCGCCGAAAGCGCCACGCTCAAGGTATGCGCGTTCGGTATTTCGCTTTTTGTGCACGCCGAAATGAGGCAAAATAAGAGTACGATGACAAATTTCATTCGCGACCTCGCTTCCAAAAATTCTCCGCTCTGGCGCGTTTTAAATCAAGCAACCCTAGTCATTCTGGTCGGAGCGGCGGGCGCCATTTCGTGCGCCTCGGGTGGCGTGCTGAAAGGCTCCGAGACGTTAGTCGCCGCGCAAACCGCGCACGAGCGAGTCGAGCCCGGCCCGGTCGATGAAAAGACCGCACTCGAGGAGCAGACGACGGGCGACTCCGACGTGCAGGCGCCCGTCGTGACCGAAGAACCGGTACCCGAGATCCACTTGAACGAAGGCACGGCCTGGACGCCGCCGGATTACTCGAATCAAGAGAGCGCGCTCGGCTATAGAGCCGACGATTTTCGCATCATTCCGGGTCTCAAAGAGCGCGTGCGCTTTTGGACCGACATCTATTCGAAGTACACGTCCTCGCAAGGCGTGATTCACGACGCCGAAAACATCAATTTGATTTATGAGGTCGTCGATTTCTCCTACATCACGAATGACCCGAATTTGAGCGACCGCGAGAAGTACCGGGCGCGAAAAAAACTCGTCGAACAAAAAAAGAAGCAAATCACGGAGCAGCTCAAACGCATTGCCAAGACGAAGTCCCCTGAAGAGCTCAGCGCCGACGACGCGCGCGTCTACAAGCTTTTCGAGAACGTCAAAGGCGGCAACAAGTTCATGGCCGCGACGGCCCGCAATCGCATGCGGTTTCAGCTCGGACAGCGCGATTTTTTCGTGAAGGGCATCTATTATTCGGGCCGCTACCTCAAGCAAATGGAGAAGATATTTCGTGAAGAGGGCGTGCCGGTCGAGCTCACCCGGCTCCCGTTCGTGGAGAGCTCGTTCAACATTTACGCCCGCTCAAAGGTGGGCGCGAGCGGCATTTGGCAATTCATGCGCGGTACCGGCCGCCAGTACATGAAAGTCGGTTATCTCGTCGACGAACGAAACGACCCGCTCATCGCGACTCGCGCGGCGGCCCGCATGCTCCGGCAGAACTATCAGTTGCTCGAGAGCTGGCCGCTTGCGATCACCGCGTACAATCACGGCCCGTCGGGGGTCGCCCGCATCGCCAAGCAATGCAACTCTAAAGACATCTGCGAGATCATCGAGCGCGGAGAGTCTCGCCGTTTCGGGTTTGCCTCAAAGAATTTTTATGCAAGCTTCATCGCGGCTGTCGAGGTCGAAGGGCATGCCGGCCAGTATTTCGGCTCGGTCTTTCGCGCGCCCGAGATTCAGTTCGAAACCGCGCAGCTGATAAAGGCCATGAACTTCAATGCTCTCGTTTCGGTATTCGGCGGCGATCGTGAAATGACCGAGCTCTTCAACTCGCACTTCACGCAGTCGGTGCGTAACGGTTACGTACCAATGCCGAAAGGCTCGGTCGTTCGCGTTCCGCTCAAAAAAATGGACACCTTGATCCAGGCGATGAACGCGGCACCTGATCGCGCGCCCGTCTCCATATCAGATCGCGAAACGGTGTACAAAATCGTGAGCGGCGACACCCTCTCGGGAATTTCGACGATGTTCGGAGTGCCCATCCGCCGGATCATCGAGATGAACGACGTCGACCCTCGGCGCTTGCGGCCGGGCCAAAAACTCGTAATTCCCGTTGCGAAAGACTGAGAGGCGCCAGTCGGTCAGGTCCGAATCCGGTAACAGCCCGGAGGAAGCGCCTGTCCCTTGACGCGGACATCGAGTTTCTCGAGCTTTTTGTGCTTGTTCAGAAACGTAATGCCGATTTTCAGGGGATCTTTCACCTCGAATATGGCTTCCATCGGTTTCTGCTCACAAGACGTGACCACGAGCGCGAACAATACACCGGAATCGAGCCTGATTTTCGTGCTGCCGACGGCGCGGCCTTTACTCCAAAAGGTGACGTCGGCAAAAGGGCGATCGGCGTTGAAGACCTGCTCGCGCAGCGCCTTCTGACTTTCGAAGTCGAGATAATACGTGTGAGCGCGCGTGAATTCCCTGATTCCGGATTTTAGCGAGGGAAGAGCGATGAAGTCGGCGATCACTTCGGCCTGGAGCTCGGCGTCCCAGGTCGGGCCCCAGCCGAGGTCCGCGAGCGCCGTTTTCACGGTTTTCTGGCGCGGTCCGTACGTGACGGGCGCCCACGAAGCGAAGTTGTCCAGAACGCGGTTCATGAATACATTCACGTCACTCGAGATGACGAAAGCAGGGTCTTCGCGAATCACGTTCAACACGGCTTGAATGGTGGTGTCGAAACCCATGATGCGGCCGATCTCGAAAAGCGCCGAGTTGATGGCACACGAGATGATGTGAGAATCAGGAGTCGCATAGGCGAGGTAAAACGGAAACTTTTTCGAAAAGTCGCGGCCGTAATGAGTGGACGCGCATTGAATCGAATAAGTCGCCTCGGCGCTGACGATGCCGCGCTTTCGCTGAAGCTTGTCGGTCAGTCTGATGAGGTTTGCTTTGGCGTCGTCGCCCGGGATCTCGACCCCTTGGGCGAAATAAGTGCCGTTCTCGTAGGCGATTACGGCCAGAAAGTCCGCAATGAACTCATGATACGGCACCGGAAATTTATAGAGAGCTCCTAACAAAACGTGCGCGGTCTCATGAAGCAAGATCGCGTCGAAGGCCTTCATCGTGTTCCATGTTCCGGGCATATAAATGAACGGCCGCTCTTTGACGAACGCCGCGAACGCTTGAATCGACTCCGCGTCGACGCTTTCAGCAAACGTTACCCGGATCGGAAAGATTTTGGCCCGTTCAAGCGCCGCCTTCCACTCGGGCACGCCATTCACGATTGCAAGCAGGCGGTTCAGCTTCGGACCGGTATGGTTCGCGAGCTGCTGCGCGATCTCGGCGGCTTTGCCAGAATAGAGTGGCTCACCGCTGGCGGGATCGAGGCGCAATGGCGCCGTCGGCGCGAACACGGCCTGGTAATACGGAGTTTCGAGAATCACGTCTCCGGTCGGGCGCCCTTGCGCCTGTGCCCGCGGCCCGAAAAGCAAAATGAGCGCGTAAAGCGCTGTGAAACTAATGGCCAGTCGGTCCAAAAACGTCATCGCGGCACGTCCTATCTCGCACACGCGATGTGTGCGACTCGCAAGGACACTGCTGGAGCAAGGAGCGAGCCGAAACCACTTCCGTAGAAAACAAAAAGGCCCGGAAATTCCGGGCCTTTAGCAAGCGTGATGGCACGAATCAGATTTACTGAACGAGCGGCGTGCTCAATCCGAAGTCTTTGTTCTCGTTGCGCGCGAACGGCGTGCTCAGTCCGAGCTCCGCTTGCGGCGTGAGAACGCGGTACGGGTTGTCGGCGAGGCCGATGAGGTAGAGTGCCGCGGGCAGGTTTTTCGCGAACACACCGGGAATCACGTCTTGACCGGGGTAGAAACCGCCGATACCGAACGCGAACTTCGGGTCCATCTCGAAGGTGAACGCGAAAAGCTTGTGTTGCGAGTACGCCCAGTCGGTGAACTCACCGCTCACGAGATAGAGCGACGAGCCCGGCTGCGGCTTGTAGCGGTTCCAGGTCGACATTTGCTGCGCCATTTTTTCGAACGCGGCTTTGTCTTTTTGGTCGCTGATGCTGTCGTACGTCCAGCCCCACGGATACAGGATCAGCTCCGAGAAGGTGTGAAACGAAAGCGCGATGTTGAGGTTTTCTTTCGTCTCAATGAAATTTTTCACGGCTTGCGTCTCGGGCTCCGAGAACGGCGCGGTACCGTAGTAGGTATCGCTGCTCGGGTTGCCGGAGGCGCCGGTTTCGCTCCACTTGAAGCTGTAATTTCGGTTCAAGTCGACGCCGTACGTGCCGTTGGCGTTCTTGCGGCGGTTTTTGCGCCAGCCTTGGTAGTTGCCGGTGGCGATATCGTGCTCGACGCCGTCAGGGTTCAGCATCGGGATGATGTTGATCTCGCGTGAGTTCACGAGGGCCTGAACGTCTTTGTTGCCGTTTTTGAACTCGCGCACGAGGTACGCGGCCAGCATGAGCGGAATCTCGGTTGAGAGATGCTCGCGCGCGTGGTGCGTGCCGATGAACACGATGCCCGGCTTCTGCGAGCTTTGGGCCAGGTTCGTCGAGATGCGGATGTTCACGAGATCGCGGCCTTCGATCGACTTGCCGATCGACTCGAGTGCGACGATGTCGGGGCCCGCGGCTTTGATCTCCTGCATGGCTTTCAGCATCTCGTTGTAGTTGTGGAACTTCTCGTCTTTTTGCGGGAAGTCCTTCTTCGCCATCGGGTACATGAAGCTCGTTTCGAGCATTCCGAGCTTGCGGAGCGCTTCGACTTCGGCTTCGGTCCCGACCGCCACGACGTAGTCGTCGCGGATGGCTTCGATCACCGCGCCCGTCTCGATGACTTTGGTGCGTTCGAATTTGTCAGAGGCTTTTACCTTGATCCAGTAGAGCGGCTCGTCTGCGGCTTGGGCTGTCGCTTGAAAGCCGAAGCCGATCGCGAGTGCGAGCGTTAAAAGTAACTTCATCTTGTCCCCCTCCATTTGCTGGCAACACCAACATGGCCTTGCCGGACCGGATCCGCCCCTTCGCGGGCTCCTGTCCAATGCCGCGATATTGTATTTTTCTCAGGGTCCTTGCCAAGCAAAATCATGGACAGGCAGGGGTTTCCGCGTTACCTCCCCCTTCATATGCAAAGCCTGAAGAGACAGATTGTTGACGTGTGTCATGAAATGGACCGCCGCCAATTTGTCGCGAACCACGATGGAAACGTCAGTGTACGTGTCGGCGACGACCTTTTCTTGGCGACACCAACGAGCTTTGCGAAGCGATCTATTCGCGAATCCGACATTTTGCTCATCGATTTTGAAGGCAAGGTGATCGAGGGAGCCCACAGGGTTTTCTCTGAGTGGAAACTTCACCGAACCATTTACGAATTGTGTGAAGACGTCACAGCTGTCTGCCATGCGCATCCGCCGTACGCAACAGCATGGGGACTGACACAAAAACAGCTCGAGTACCCCGCGATTCCCGAAGCGCTGGTCAG
>DASUEL010000235.1:0-2996 GCA_036275095.1 Bdellovibrionales bacterium | reverse complement strand
ATAGGTCTCTTCAGAACCCGCCACAGTTTGTTTTTGCGTAACGCTGAAGAGGTAGGTTCCTTTGACGAGAAATCCTCCGTCATGCATGTAGCCGACCGTCGGACCGTAGGCCGTGTTGGCGGTCGTCGTGCTGACGCCAGCGGCATCTTGAGTGCCGTTCGTCATGATGTAGCTGGCACCGAGCAAAAGTCCATTGCTCATCTTGTAGCCGAGCGCGAGGTCGATCGTCATCGACGTCGTTTTGTTGGTCGTGGATTGCGTCGTCTCGACGCTCTCGTAGCGGAGCGCGGGCAGCAAGGCGAAGCCCGCGTCTTTAGCTTGCGCGGTCACCGCGAAGGCTGAAACCAACATCACGGCAGTAAGCAAGTAACGAATCGTTTTCATGTGTTAACCCCCATAAGGTTGTTGTGCGTACACCACCATCTTGATGCAACGGCTACGGTTGTCAACGGCGCTTAGGACAAGGGCCGCTCTGCGAAAGTCCAGAGGTTAAATCACCCGGGTTTGGTCGACGAAATACGCACGATCCGCCCGTCTCGTATCTCCACCATCTGGTGTGCTAAAAAAGCAACATCCCGACGATCGTGCGTGATGAGCAGTGTAGGTATTTCCCTGGCCTCGATCGCGCTTTTCACCAGAGTGCGGGCGTCATCTCGCAGGTCTTCGTCGATCGCCGAGAACGGCTCGTCGAGAAACAAGAAGCGCGGCCTGCCGATCAATGCCCGCGCGAGCGCCACTCGTTGTTTTTCTCCCCCCGACAGCAGGTGGGCCGCGCGGTGGCGACAGGCCTGCAGCTGCAGCTGATGGATGAGGCTTTGAAGCTCCGACTCGGCTTCTTCGCGCGGGATTTTGCGGGCTCGGGCCGCGAAACGAATATTTTCTTCGGCGGTGAGATGCGGGAAGAGCTCGTAGGACTGGAAAACGACGCCCAGCCGGCGCTCGGAGACGGGGAGCCGCGCGAGATCTTCGCCGTTAAACTGCCACTGCAAACTCGGGCAGGGCTCGAGGCCGATCAACAGCCTGAAAATCGAAGTCTTGCCGGAGCCCGACGGGCCCCAGAGCGCGGTGATGCCACGGTCCGCGATCTCCCATTTCGGAATCTCGACTCTGAAGTCTCCGTAGTCACGTACGAGATTTTGCACCGAGGACATAACCGACACTCCAAAAGATGATCCAAAGACTAACACCAAATCCGAGCAAGAGCCAAAGCAGCAATGTCGCGGCCTCAAGTCGATAGGATGAGAGCAGGCTTTTCACCATCAGCGCCAGTGTCAGGTTTTGGCCGGCCAGTAAACTCGAGAGCGCGAACTCTCCACACGCCCAGAACGCGGCCAGCCCGCTCGCGGCGGCCAGTGCGGGAGCGACTTGTGGAAACACGATTTGCCTGAACGTGAGCCAAGGCCCTGCGCCGAGAGTCTGTGCGACTTTGAGCTGCGGCTGGATCGATTCGAGCGTGCCGTCGACATAGAGCCGGTAAAAGAGGGGTAGCTGAATCAGCGTGATGCCTAGGATCATCTGCCCTTGAGGCGGCAGAGGGAGCTCGATCAGCAAAAGCGCGAAACCGGTCAGCACCGAGCTGGGCGCCACGTACCCGATCAAAAATTTCTGAAAACGCCGGTGCGGCATCGACACCGCAATCAAAGTCAGAAGAAGAAAGCTCAAAAGGCCCACGCCGCCGCCGACTGCGAGGGTGCCGAAGGCCGCGCGTGGCAGCTCGGACTTCAGAACCGGCGCTTGGCGCAGGCCCTCCGCCAAACCTTCGAGCTGGCTCAATACGACGATCGCAGAGAAAACGAGTGGAATCACGAGCCCCCAACGGCTGGCCAGCAGGGCGAGATTGCGGCGCGATGGCGAACGAAGCGTACGATCGGCCGAAAGCAAAAACGAAAAGCCGAAGATCAGCGCGGTTTGAAGAAACGCAAGTCCGAGCGCTTGGTCCCATTGTCCGCTGATCTTGATTTTCTCGTAGATCAGCATCTCGAGCGTGAGGCCGTCGAAGCGGCCGGCCACCATCGGTACGGTCAAGCTCGAGAAGCACACGCTGAAGATGAACAAGAAAAGCAGGCCGAGATCCCGCGCCAGGTAGCGGGCCGCGACAGGCAGAAAAAGACGCCGATTCGCGCCTTCGACCAGCGCCAGCTCCGCCCAGCCGCCGACCTTGTCTTCAAGCAGCCGCGCGATCGCGACCGCCGCGAGCCCGGTGTTGATCGCGACGTGCACGAGGACGATTCCCGCAAGCCCGAACGGGAATGGCGAAAACACTTTCAAACAGGCCAGCAAAACGAAAAGCGTCGGAAACAAGTTCGGAATCAAAAACGCCGATTCAAAAACTTTTCGCGCCCGCCCGGCTTTGAGCAAGCCGAGCGCGCCAAGCGCGCCGAATGCGATCGAAAGGAGCGCGCTTAACGAGGCCTGCTGAACGGTGAACCAAAGTGCCGCCGCGATTTCACGCCCGGGCGGGAGCCCGACCTGCTCGAGCTTCCAAATCAAGACGAGAAACGGAAGCAATAAGAAAAGCGCGATCAGTACCCGTAGCCAAACGAGCGGGCTCATGGGCTGAAAACCGCTTTCCAGACGGCAAGAAGCTCCTCGCGGGAGGCCGCGGGATGCGGGAGAATCTTAGGTTTCGCAAGCTCAGCGAACGGGCTGCCGGCAGCCGGCGCGAGTGAAACTGGCAGCATATAGTTGAGCTCCATGAGCCGCGTCTGGCTTTCGGCTTGAAGGAGAAATTCGAGAAACTCCTCGGCGCGCTTACACGACGTACAGGCCGCGGGAATGGCGGCGTACTCGACGTGGGCCACGTGACCTTGCGTGAAAACCGCGGCCTCGAAGCCGTCATCGTTTTCGGCGACCTTGTGATAAAGCGGGGACGTCAGATACGAAAGCACGATTTTGGCTTCCTTCTTTTTGAAGAGCCCGTACGCCGTGCTCCACGATGGCGAGACGCTGTGAAGATTCGGTTTGAGCTTCGCCAAATAAGCGCCGGCCTGCTCGCC
>DASUEL010000234.1:0-3337 GCA_036275095.1 Bdellovibrionales bacterium | reverse complement strand
ATAAGATCTGCCTGTGAGCGGCTATCGGCCCAAGCGACGCTCGAGCACAGAACGGCGGCAAAGACACTGAACTTCATCAAAATCGTAGTCTTCATAGAACCTCCAGCTAATACTGCAATCAAACTCTTTTGGGACCCCAAGTTTCAAATCAATTTCCGTTCAACTTTCATATTCCGGTCAATCAACGAACGATTGTGTTCCAAATTTTCGGAACCAGTTTCTTGTGCTCACGAGGTGGATTGACTGAAGCGCGCGGGAGCGAAATGTGACGAGCCGCCTTCGTTGAGGCTCACTACCAATTTTTCAGAGGTGTCTAAACAATAACCGTCATTTAAGCCCCGCGAGGGCGCCATTTGGCCGCAGACGGCTTCTCACAGGCCCGCAATTGGGTACGACGAATGCACCAGGCGAAGCCGTCAGCTTCTTAAACGGGAGATTGAAACATGAATCGCATTTTTTTCACCGCTTTCTTCGCTCTCGCGGCGCTCACGCAAACCGCGAACGCTCAGCAATACCGCGACCCCCAGACCGAAGATTTTCTCGGGACGTACGATGGCGTCCACGTTGAGGCAAACAATAACGAGGCACCGTGCGTGGTGAACATTGTCACCGATCCTACGGATTCGGCGAAGTTGCGAGTCTACGCCCGCGTCGATCGTCTATCGAGCCGCCCCCGAACGAGGACCGCCGGCCCGTTTACGATTCCTCGCTCAAAAATGGATCGAGTGGCCTCGCAAGTGGTCGACGACCGAGGCCTTCAAGGCAACACCATTCGCGCTGACGCGCTCGAGCCGCGCTACTTGATCGATCTGATCATTCAACTCGGTTATCCGACGGCGAACATTACCACCGCCCTCGTCGAAGATACCGAGGGGGATATCGTGTCGTGCACAAAACTCGTCAAAAGACTCGAGTAATCATCGCATCTGAATGTTGCGAGTTAAAACGAAACGGCAGCCTTCGAGCTGCCGTTTTTTTTCGCGCGTTTACTTCTCCGGCGCTCCGAGGATTTCTAAAGCGACTGCTATAAACTTTGATCAATTTAGAACGCCCATTTGGGCTGGGCGAACTGTTTAGCTACCTTAACATTGAAACACTTACACACGGACGCTCCCCGGCAGCGGGTTTGTAAGCCTTTTACCGGCGTATCCCCCAGCTGGCACTAGCTTCACCCCCGGGGGTGGCACCCCGGTTGCTCAATGTTTTGACGATTCCAAATCCCAGGGTTCGTAGGGCCTATAGGGCTTTACGGCCAAAAAGAAAAAGAGGTCTAAGGAATATGGAACTTATCTCAATGATTTCGAATGCATTCGCCCACCACGGCATCTGGATGTGGTCGATCTTCGCGGCCCAGGCCGTTTCGATCGCGATCATCGCCGAACGCGTGTTCGCGCTCTATATCGCGCGCCAGCCCGGCCAAAAAAACCTGGCCAACGCCTTCGAAGACGAGATCCGTAAAGGCCAGATCGACAAAGTTCTCGCGAAAGCGCAGTCGCTTGGCGCGATGAACCCGCTCTCAAAAGTAATTGAAGCCGGCGCGCAAGCCGCGCTCGATATGGGCGGACGCGATGAGATTCAGGCCAAAATGGATGAAGTCCTCATCCACGAGAACAGTAAGCTCGAGCGCCGCACTGGCTTCCTGGCCATGCTCGGTAACGTCGGCACACTGCTCGGCCTGCTCGGTACGATCGTCGGTATGATCCATGCGTTCAAAGCCGTCGCGAACGTGAGCCCCGTCGAAAAGGCCACGATCCTCTCGAACGGTATTTCGCTCGCGATGCACGCCACGGCGTACGGCCTGTTGATGGCGATCCCGGCTCTGGTCATGTACGCCGTTCTTTCGAACCGCGCGCAGCGCTTGGCCGAAGATCTCAATCAAGGCGCCCTCCGTGTCTTCAACCTGCTCAGCTACAACTACGAGTCGATCCCCGCGAAGAAGAGCCGCGCTTAAACTGACAGTCAACGGCCCGGAGCTGCTCCGGGCGAAGCGAAAACAGGAGAACGAGTATGATGAACCCGAACGAATCAAATAAGAAGAACCTCGATTTCGAGCTGAATCTTCTTCCCGTTTTCGACGTTCTCTCGGCCTGCATCTGCTTTCTGCTCATGACGGCCGTTTGGGTTCAGGTTTCGTCGATGGATGTCCAGCAAGCGCTGGGCGGCCAGTCGATCGCGGAGACGAAGAATCCGCCTTCGATCTGGGCCTATATGAACAAGAACGGCCAGCTCACGCTTACACTGAAAGACGCCAAGGGCGTTACCGGCATGCCTAAAGAGCTCGCGATCGGCGGCCGAGACGGGTCGATTGCCTGGAACAAGCTTTCGAACTACGTGAAACATCTCCAGGCAAAAGCTCCTCAGGTTCAAACCGCGCTGATCATGCCAAACGAGTCGTCGCAGTATGACGACATCATTCGCCTGATGGACCAATTCCGTTCGGGCGGCGTGAAGAACATCGGAATTTCACCGCTTTGATCAAGAAAGAGAAGGACGTAGACCATGTTGCGAAATAGCCCGTTAGCCAATCAGAACTTTCAGAGCCCGCTGTCGAACCAGTCGGCCCTGAAAAGCTCGCGCGCGAAAATGAAGAAAACCCTCATGTTTTCGCTCTCGCTCACTTCGCTCATCGACGCTTTTTCGATCCTAGTCATTTATCTTCTGATGAGTTTCGGTACCGGCGAAGAAGTGCCGCTCGGTAAAGGCGTTGAGCTTCCGGCCGCCGTCAAGACGGATGTCATGCAGCAGGGCCTCGTCGTTCGCATCACCAAGAACCAATATTTTGTCGCTGACAAAGAAGTCTCGGTGGCGAGCCTGACGAAGGCGCTTCTCGAGAACCGCCCGAAGAAAAAAGAAGAACAGAACCTCATCATCCAAGCCGACCGCAAACTCGACTACAAAGCCATCAGCCCCGTGCTCCAGGCCGGCAGTCATGCCGGATTCGAAAAGTACAAACTGGCCGTCGTTCCTGAAGGAGCGATCTAATGATGGCCAACGTTTTCTTCGCACGCTTGATCCTCACCGTTTTCGTCACCGCGACGTTCGGCTTCTTGGCCGCCGCGTTCGGCGAGAAAATGGACGAGGGTACCCACGGCGTGTTGATTGAAAAACTCGAGCGGGTGCTCGAGACCATGGAGAAAGGCGACGAGTCTCAGCAACCCGTCATCGTTCGCCTGGCCGACTTGTATGCCGAGCGCGCGCGAATTACCGCCATGAGCGCCATGGCGAACGGCGGAACCGACTCCGGCGCCTCGGCCCGCAAAGACCGTAAGCGCGCGCTCGAGCTCTACTACAGCGTGTTTGACAAGCTCCCAGCCGGTGACAAGGGACGGGCCCTCAT
>DASUEL010000233.1:0-2162 GCA_036275095.1 Bdellovibrionales bacterium | reverse complement strand
CCCCAATTCGGAAGAAACTCGATCGACCACGAAGAGCCGGCCCAAGCGAAGGTAAGCGGGCCCTGTTGCATGTTGATCATTTCATTCAGGCTGAACGTTCCATAGACCAGAACGACGCCGACGATGGCGAGACCAAGCGCGAGCTCGTAAGAGATCATTTGTGCGCTCGCGCGGAGAGCTCCCATCAGCGAGTATTTATTCGACGAGCCCCAGCCGGCCATGAGGAGGCTGTAGGCGCCAAGCGAAGCCACGCCGAGGATGTAAACGATCCCGATGCTCATCTGGATGCCTTGAACGTGAAACACGTACGGTCCCCAGGTCTGACCGTTCATTTCAAACGGGGCGACCTCGATCGGGGTCGAAAACGGAATCGCCGCCAGCGCGAGTGCTGCGGGAATCAGCGCCGCCACAGGGGCCGCGTAATACAAAAACGCCGTCGCTTTTCCCGGGACGAATTCTTCTTTGAAAATGAATTTGACGGCATCGGCGAGGAGCTGCAACAGCCCCAAAGGCCCGATGCGATTAGGCCCAAAGCGATTCTGAATGAAAGCCGATCCTCGGCGTTCAAGCCAAACCAGCAGAGGAACCATTTGTACCATGAACAAAAAGATAATGAGGAGCTTGGCGGTATTAATGCCGGCTTCGAACGCGTCTGTTCCCATTTACTATTCCCACTGCAGGCCCTTGGAGCGCCAAATGTAAAACAACCCGAAAATCAAAATGAGCATGAAGACGATCATTTCCATCAAAATGAATCCACCGGCTTCTTTGAGAAAATCGGTGTAAACGACCGCCCACGGGTACATGAATACGACTTCAATATCGAAAAGAATGAAAAGGATCGCCGTCAGATAGAATTTAATCGGAACTTTAGTGGTCGCGGTATCTTGCCCGGGAATGCCGCATTCGTAAGGCATCATCTTACGGCTGGTTTTCACCATTTTGGGGCCGACAAGTGAGGTCAAAAACAGAAGTCCGCCGCCAAATATCAGCACGAAGACGAACAGAAAGATCACCGGCACGAGCTGATCAGTCATCCGGGTTGCTCCTCAGGGATGTTGGGTCAAATGATGGATATAGTTATACAGAGGGGTGGGGTAGATTCCAAGAACTATAAGTGAGACCAATAGGATAACTCCGACCGCCGACTCGAGTTGGTTCAAGCGAGTTTCCGCTTTTGTGTCGGCCTCTCGCGCCTCGAGTGCGCGACCCATGAAGAGCACGATGACGAGCGTGAGTGATGCGCCGCAAATTGAGGCCAACAGCGGCTTCTGAACTAGAAAGTTGAAACCCAAAAAGGTCCCGAGCGGCATGAGCGTCACACCGATCGCGAAAACTTCCAGCCGAATCCCGAAAGACGCCGCGCGCAAGGCCCCGTTCAGAGTCTGGATCGACACACTCGGATCGGCCCCAACTCTCTCGAACAAGAAGATCAGGCGCGGAAGCGCCAGGCTTGCGAAGAAGACGCCGGCCAAAGAAAGCGGCATGGTTTTCGGATCCGAAAGACCCCAGAGCCAAAGTTGCGCGGGCAGTAAACTCAACGCGTGCACGACGAAAAGCAGCCCACGGCCGCTCAGGATGATCAGTGCCAAGAAGAGCGCGAACGCCGCGGCCACAGCCTCTAAGAGCGCCGGCTCGGGGAACCCGGGAATCAACGAGCACCAGCGGACGACCAATGCTGAAAACACGAGCGAGGGCCCGATTCTGAAAACGGCCGCGATCTGCCAGTCGCGCGCCTCTCGAAAGTCGCCGAGCAGAAACGAGCACGGAAACAGGAACAAGAGGACGAGCAGGACCGAGCCAATCAGGCTCCAACCCAGATAGAACGGTTTTGTTAGGGCCGCGGTTCCCGCGACGACGCCGGTCAAACTCAGCGAGCCGCCTCCTGAAACGATGAGGCCCGCGCCGATGCCCATGAGCACCATCACCAGCGCCGACCAGCCGATCGCATGCAGGCCCGAGCGCGTTGCTTGGCCGCGATTACCCGTGGAGGGGCCCGACATCGCAAGAAGGATGTACGTCGGAAGCGCGATCACCAGCACGACTAGATTATTGGCGCTCAACAAGAATGTGCCGACCAAGCCGGCCGCGAGCGTGAGTGGCGCATTCTCCAGCCGGGCTCTGCCACCCTTGAGCATGGCCTGTATCAGAAACAGGTAGAA
>DASUEL010000232.1:0-10238 GCA_036275095.1 Bdellovibrionales bacterium | reverse complement strand
TTCATCTAAAGTGTATTTGATTGAAGCGACCGGAGAAGACAGGTTGGACGCGGAACGACAGCTGCGCGGTCAGTGCCCTACGGTTCACAATCACCAATTGTGTTCGTTAGGAAACTCACAGGGATTGAGCACAATCTCTTGCCGGCGTATTTAGTATAAATGGGCGGCCGACCGGCATACGGCGGCTGCTAGCCTAAGACTTAATCTGGGATTTGGCGACGACCGCGTCGCGAAGCTCTTTCTTGTAAGTGGCGACCCGATCGAGAAGCAAGCTGTCGGCGGCGCCTAGAATTTGCGCCGCTAAAATGCCGGCGTTCCATGCGTTGCCGATGGCAACCGTGGCGACCGGAACCCCTTTAGGCATCTGAACGATCGAGTGAAGCGCGTCTTGCCCCTGCAGCGGACCGACCGGTATCGGCACGCCAATGACGGGCAGCTCGGTAAAAGAGGCCATCATGCCGGGCAAGTGGGCCGCGCCTCCGGCGCCCGCGATGATCACGCGAATGCCGCGCGCGCGCGCATTTTCGCCGAACTTCACGACCTCATGAGGCGTGCGGTGGGCCGAAACGACCGACATTTCGTAATCGAGGCCCAGTTTTTTCAGCGCTTCGCCGGCCTCCTTCATGACGGGGAGGTCGGACTCGCTGCCCATAATGATCGCGACGTGTGCGGCCATGCAGACATTTACGCTCAAAGAGTCTTCAAACTCAAGACCCATTCACGGTCGACCCGCAGGATTTCATTGATCAGCTTGTCGATTTCGTCGGGAGACGCCGCGGACGCGTTGATATGGCCCAACTTGCGCCGGGGCCGTATTTCTTCTTTTTCGTACCAATGAAGCCGCAGCGGCGCGAGCGCCTTCGGCCGCGCTTCGGGCGAATCCTTCACGGGACCCGTATCGTCGGGGCCGAGCACGTTCCACATGAAAAACGCCGGGCTCGTTTTTGCCGGGCCGAGAGGCAAACCGAGCACCCCTCGCCAATGGTTTTCAAATTGGCTGGTTTCGGCGGCATCCTGCGTGTAATGGCCGGAGTTGTGAACACGCGGGGCGATTTCATTCACCAGGAGATCGCCGTCGGCCGTTTCAAAGAGCTCGATCGCGAACGTCCCAAAGAGACCGCACGACGTGCCGAGGCGGTGCGCGTATTGAGTCGCGAGCTCCTGCAGATGTGTCGGTACGCCGAATGACGTGGCCGGCCCCAGAACTTGGCGGCATATTCCGTTTTCTTGTTTGCTGATCACGAGCGGATAAGAGACGAACTCGCCGAGCGTGGACAAGGTTGAAACGATCGCGAGCTCGCGGCGAAAATCGATTTTTTGTTCGGCGTAAATCTGCACGCCTTTCTTTCGCGCCTCGGTGATGAACCCCAGAATTGCCGTGAGGTCGGAGGCGCGGTCGCGCGCGATGAAAACACCCTTGCCGTCGTAGCCGAGCCGGCTCCACTTGAACACGCAAGAGCCGAGCTGGTCGAAGGCGGCGTTTACCCACAGTGTCGGATCTTCCTTTTCATCCCAAGCCATGAAGGACGAGGTCGGAATCGAAAGCTCCTTCAGCTTTTCTTTTTGCTTCAGCTTATCTTGAAAGAGCGCGATGTTCGCGAGCGACGGCAGGAACGTGACCTTGGCGCCGGATGAAGCCCGCGTGAGCAGGTCGCAATCGACGAATTCATTTTCGAAAACGATGATGTCCATTTTCGAAACGAACTGGCGTAAGGCGTCGAGGCTTTTTGGAGAGCCGAGTACGGTCGGAAGCGCGATTCGCGCCGCGGGGTGGGCCGCGTCTTCCGCGAAGACCGTGACGTTCAGGCCCATTTTTCGGGCGGCTTCACCGAGCATGCGAGCCAGCTGGCCGTCACCGATGATTCCCAAAGACGCGTCGTTCATGCCATCTCTTAGGACGTTTTCAGGGCTTTGTCATCTGAACGGTATGTAGTACTTGTCGATCTGGCGTATCTGGGCCTCGCCCTTGTCGAATCCTTTTACTTCCAGGGTCACACCGCCTTGCACCGAAAGCAGCAGCAGGTAATGAAACGGCCGCGGAACGGCGCCTTTGAACAAATCCTCCGCGGGGCGATCCTCACCCTCGGCAAGGCTGTCGCGAGGAGCGCCCGCTCCTCCGCTCACGACCAGATATTTTTCGCGCTCGTGGAACTTTTCGTACGCACCGACGTGGCCCGAGACGAAGAGCAAGGTCTTGCGTGCCTCGAAGAAGGGCTCGAGCAAATCTTTGGTGAGTCTCGGGTCCCGTTCGGCGGGCCCGTTGGTCAAGGGCGGATGGTGCGAAAAGACGACGACGCCGTCGACGGCCTTGTGACCGTCGAACTGCTTGAGCGTCTGCGTGAACCAGTCACGCTGCTGATCCGCCGCTTCGCCGAGCTCCCCAAAGTTCGTATTCAAAAAGATCAAGCCGAGATTCAGATAGATCAGACTCGACCAGGTTTTGTCTTTGAGAGCCGGAAAGCGCGCGTGCAGCTGCCCGAGGGCTTCGTTATTAAGCCCGCCGTATTCACGCTCCCCGAGAATCGAAAGCACCGGCACTTTGTTGTTGAAAAAATACTGCAGGTTCTGGTCGAAATGTTTCCATTCCCCGCGCGACGATCCGCGATTCACCTGATCGCCCAAAAAAATCAGCAGGCCCGGGCCCTCTTTCTTGAGAAAATCGAAAAGCTGGAGCTGCGGCTTGAGGTTGTCTTCTTTGAACCGAAGCCACCGCTCCGTCACGGATGTACGGCGCGCATTTCCGAGGATGGCCACCGGCCGGTATTTGTCGACCACAGCGGGCTGGTGATAAGGCTGCGGCTTTGGCCCGTCACCCCGCCCCTTGTAGACAAAATAAACAGCCGCGCCCGCGATGAGCGCGATTACGGCAGCGACGATGAATTTTGCCCGCCTCATTTTCATAGTTTAGACCAGACTGGGACCTATTGAAACGCACCAAGGGCGGGGACTGTGCGTAAATCTTCATAGAGTCGCCACAGTTTTTTGGCGCGTCCCGTCCTATAACCCCTTGTCCTTTTCTTAACCAGGGGAGCGCCCATGTGGATTATCGATCGTATCATTATGTTCTTTGCCTGCACGGCTTTCGCCTTCACAGCCTCGGCTCAGCAGCTCGGTAACAAGAAGCCAAAGCCGTCGGATCAAAGGCCTGGCCAACAACAGCCCAAGCCGGCGCCGCAGGAGCCCGACGAAGATGCGCCCATCATCGGCGGGAAGAAACCCGGCTCCGAGCAGGAGCCCATTGAGCAAGACCCCCTGGAACAAAATCCCGGGCAGCAGAATCCCGGCCAGCAGAATCCAGGCCAAAAACCGCCGCGCAAACCTATCGGCGGCAAATATGACCAAAAGGGCGCTCAGCAGATCGAGCAAGATCTGAAGCAGTTCCAGCAGGATTCAAAAGCATTCATGAATCGCCATCTTCAAAAATACAACGACAAGGGCAAGCCGACGAAAGACAGCTTCTACTCGGAGCAAAGCCAAACAGACATGTCGTTCGTGCAGTCGAAATATGAATGGCGCCAAAATCAGTTCTTCAAGGGCTCCCAAAAGCCGCCGTACAACCAGCGCCCGCGCGCCGACTTTCAGCCCTATGCCGAAATCGCCAACAATGACCGCCCAGAGACGCTTCTGGAGTCGTCTGAGCTCATGTCCGACTTGCAAGAAATGGAAAACCTCGGGTTGCGCCGCGGCCGCATCGAAGATCAGCCTTGGTCGGGCGACTATTGGCCTTACTATCAAGGCGCGATCGGTGCACGCCACTTTGATCCGCAATTCCCCTTGCAGGGCGCCGATTTTCTCCAGCGCCTTCAGTACGTAAATTCGAATTTCTTTCTCGAGATATTCGGACGCGGCAATCAGGACGATATCAGCCAGCTGAGCGCCTCCGAAAAATACGATCTCATCGTCGGCGATACGCAGGGCGGGCTGACCGACCACGTTTGGAGCGAAGGCAAGCGCTTTTATGAGCAGCTCGGCGGCCGCCTCGAAGAGTGGATGGGCTACTGCCACGGCTGGGCGCCCGCGTCCTACATGCTGAAACGCCCGTCACGCTCGATTCAGGTGACCGGCTATGACGGACGCACCCAAATCAAACTCTTTCCGTCGGATATCAAAGGACTGGCCTCATATCTATGGGCCACATCGCCGTTTCAGTCCCGGTTCATCGGCGGCCGCTGCAACGTGAAAAAGCCGCAGACCGACGAAGCGGGCCGCATCCTCGATCAGAACTGCTCCGACACGAACGCGGGAACCTGGCATCTCGCGGTCGTCAACCAAGTGGGCTACAAAAAGCGTTCGTTCATCATGGACGCCACCTATGATTACGAGGTCTGGAACCAGCCGGTCGTTTCGTACGAGTACGTCTACTTTAATCCGCAGTCGTTCACGTATGCTCGCGGCCTGCAGGACGCGATAGTTTCGCGTGACGAGTTCACGAACGATAAATTCGCGCGCTACCGCTCTCAGCGCGCGGCACACGTCGTTGGAATCGTGATGAAAGTCACCTACCTGGTCGAGTCTTCAGCCAACTCCAACGAATACGATAGCCCGCAGTACGATCAGCATCGCACTGTGAACTACTATTATGACTTGGAGCTTGATCAAAACGGACAAATCATCGGCGGAGAATGGTACACCAACCGGCACCCCGACTTTCTCTGGACGCCGACGCAGAACGCGCGTGCGATGGCCGCAGAAGATCGCGGACTGACCGAAAGCTGGGATGGCCGCGGGCCCGCTCCCCAGAGCTGGCGCCGGGCCGCCCAACGGGCCTCCTCACGGGGCGAGGCTCTCGCGACGGTCGTTGAAACTTTGATCGAATTCTCGTCTTCAGACGAAGAGCGGCCGGGTTCGCCTTAAGCGGGCCCGCTTCAGGGCTGGGCCTTTTCGGCATTGAAGCCGGTGACCTGGCCCTCGTCGATGGAGTAGGTCACTTCGATCGGGTTGCAGCAGACCTCGCAATCTTCGATGAGCCGCTGGCCGCTCACGGACGTGTCCAGCAACATCGAGATTTGCTGCCAGCAATACGGACAGTTGAAAAAGTACTCTTCTTGGTCCACGCCCGGGATTCTGGCCCGGGCGGGGTCCTTTGACAAGCTCAGGCCGGCCTGCCACCATGAGAGCGCCATGAACGAAGACGAGCTCGAAGAAACCGAAGACACCGGCGACGACGAAAGCGACGGCCAGCCAGCGGTACCCGCGGGATCAAAAAATTACATCACACCGCCGGGCGCCGAGAGGCTGCGCGACGAGCTCAAGCATCTTCGTTACACCGAACGTCCCGAGGTCGTTCGGGTGGTCGCGTGGGCCGCCTCGAACGGCGACCGCTCGGAAAACGCAGACTATATTTATGGTAAGCGCCGCTTGCGGGAGATCGATCGCCGTCTTCGGTTCCTACAAAAACGCCTGGATGCCGCCGAGGTCGTCGATCCCAAAGAGCAAAAAGGAAGTAAAGTCCTCTTTGGCGCGACCGTAACGGTCAAAAATGAAGGCGGAGAGCTCAAAACCTATCAAATCGTCGGTGTCGATGAGACCGACCCATCAAAGGGCAAAATCAGCTGGATTTCGCCGCTCGGCAAAGCCCTGCTGCAAAACCACTTGGGCGACTCCGTCTACGTTCAAACCCCGCGGGGCGAAGAAGAGCTCGAGATCGTAAAAGTCGAGTACAAGTAAGACACGCCCTCACGCGCTCTTCCAGTTGGCGAGCCATGCGCCGCCAATCGCAAGGACCGCCCCCGCGACTCGTAGGACTCCGACCGGCAATCCCTCGACGTAGTAATCCCAAAAGAGGCTCGTGATGATTTGCGCCGAGATCATCGCGACGAACACCGCCAGCGCGCCTGAATGTTGAATCGAATAGGGAATCCCGAAAATAATCAAGAACCCCAGAATGCCCGTCGTGAAATGCCACCAGCTGAGCTGGCCCAATCCGCCTGGCCTGAACGCCTCATCCAGGCCCGCGCCCTTCAGTAACAAAAGCCCGGCCAAGCAGGAGAGCATGAGCACTGTGGAATTGAGGACCGTCGCGCCCATGATTCCGATGCTTTGCGCGGACTGCCGGTTCCACGTCGCTTGTAGCACCGACACGACACCTAAAATTACCGGAAGTAAGCTGACCCACTTCATTTTGCCCCCAAATTGGACTTCAAAATCCGTCTTTCAAACGCCTCACGTGGGCAAAAACGTCCACGGCCGGCGCATCTGGTGCGAAGCCCAACAGCTTCTTGTAGGCCGCATCCCCACACCGGAGAAACGGGTTCAGTCGCTTTTCGTCTCCTAAACGCGACGGCACGGTCGGCTCCCCGCGCTCTCGCGCCGAGGTCAGTCTAGCGTAGTATCGCGACAGTTCGGAGTTTTTCGGATCGAGCGAAAGCGCGAACTCGCAATTTTTGCGCGTGTACTCATGGCCGCAATAAACCAGGGTCTCGTCGGGCAAAGAAGCCAAGCGGCTCAAGGAATCCCACATCTGTTGAGGAGTTCCCTCGAACAGCCGGCCGCACCCGAGCCCGAAAAGCGTATCTCCGGTGAACACGATCCCGGCATCTTCGAACCACAGCGCGACATGACCGAGCGTATGCCCGGGGATCTCAAAAACCTGAAAGCGATTATGGCCAAATCTATGCACTTCAGACATTTCAAATTTTTCAGTGGCGGAGTTAACTCGCGCGAAATCATACCCGGACGTCAGGACCTCGCAACCATACCGCGTGCGCAGCTCCACATTTCCGCCGACATGATCCCAATGATGGTGAGTGTTATAAATTAAATTTAGTTTATGGCCCCGCGATTCCAGCCATTCCACGACTGGTCCGGCTTCACTGGGGTCAACCGCGGCCGTAAGCCCCGCGGACTCATCGCGCAATATGTAGACGTAATTGTCACTCAGTGCCGGTAAAACACTGACATTCATGTTGTTCATGTTTTCAAACTACGCTCCAACATTCGCATGTCAATATTGTACAGCCTCACATCCGCATTGCGTACAATCTAAAATTCGTTTAGAACACCGCCCATGCTGCAAACCTGGGAACTCCTCACTGCGCCTTCACCGAAAATCACGAATCCCGACGAGTCGCGCACCGCCTTCTACTTGGCGTCGGTGCTTTTGCTCTACATTGGGATCCTGACGGTGATGATCGAACTTTCTGCGGTAGTTTCTCCTTCGACCGTTTCTGAGACTTCGCACCACATCGGACACATGGCAATTTTGAGCTACTTAGGTTTTTATGTCCTGAGTCGCACCCGTCATTATAAATGGGCCGCCTACGGCTTTCCAATGTTCATATATATCGCGATTTTCTTGACCACATACTTCGATCGTAAGACCAACGTGATTCACGCCGCCTACATGTGGCTATCAATCGCCACCTTTGTCTGCAGCATCGTCCTGCCTCTCAAGCAGGCCACTATTTACTGTGCCATGACGTTCGTCGGAATAATCGCATTTGCGTTTTGGATGCCCGAGACCCACTTTCGGCCCCTTATTGTGGATGTGCCACCATTGCTCATGCTTTCCGTTTTGATTTTGACGGTCGCGGCCCTCCGTAGCCGGGCCGAGCGGAGCTTAAAAGAGGCGAAAGATGAAGCCGAGCGGGCGAATCTGGCGAAAAGCCGGTTTCTCGCGGCTATGAGCCATGAGATCAGGTCGCCGCTCGGCGTGGTGTTGGGCTTCACCGACATTCTTTCGCAAAACGACATCACGCCCGAAGAACGAAGGCGATTCCGGGACATGGTCAGCCGCAACGGCTCTCACCTGCTTTCGCTCATTAATGAAGTACTCGATCTCTCCAAAGTCGAAGCGGGCCGCCTCGAGGTCAGAACCGCGCGGGTGAATATAAAAGAAGAGCTTTTCGCGCTGGTCGGCCAGCATCAAACCGTCGCCGAGAAAAAGGGCGTCCGGGTTCTGCTTTCGGTCGACGAAACCTGCCCCAATTTCATCGAGACCGACCCGTTGAGGCTGCGTCAAGCGCTGCACAACCTTCTCAGTAACGCGGTCAAGTTCACCGAACGCGGCGACATCGCTGTTCGCATGAAGAGCGCTGGCGACCAGGTCGTATTCACCGTTCAAGACTCCGGAATCGGAATCGCGCCCGAAAGCCAAGCCAAGCTCTTCGAGCCTTTCGTCCAGGAAAACGGCCGCAAGTTCGGCGGCGCGGGCCTCGGCCTCGCCCTCTCGAAGAAACTGGCGAAGCTGATGGGCGGCGACTTACGGCTCGAATGGTCTGAGCCGGGTGCCGGCAGCCGCTTCGAGCTGCGCGTTCCAAACCATTCCCCGCAAGCCCGACCACAGTCCTGACCAGTCTTTCTCGCTCTCCGCCGATACGTGTAAGGCATGGGTGCCGCAGGCGGAAAAGTCAGACGAGTCGCTTATCGCGCGCCGAGGTACACCCTCCGGCCGCACGACTCAAAAGGCATGCGCTTTTCGCGAAAACGAAAGGGCGCGCAGATCTTCGACACGGAGATCGTGAACATTTCCGAAACGGGCATGGCCTTTCGCGTGTCCGTCGAGCATGCCCCCATCATCGGCGAAACGATTAAAGTAGAGTTTAACGTTCCAGGCGAGCGGTACAAAATCGCGTGGTTCGCCAACGTCATATGGCTCGAAACTCCCTACAATCGTGCCGATCGCAAAAGAGAACGCGTGAAGGCGGGAATTCAGTTTCACGAGTTTCCCCGCCGTCACAAAGCGATCCTTCAGCAAGGCCTCCGCGCGCGCTTCAACGAGCTGATGCTCGAGGAGCGCCGGCAAAAGATTCTGACTTTTTTCAGAAGCCTGCCCGAAGCGGGCCTCTATCTCGGAGTCATCGCGCTGGTTGCCGCGTTCTTCTATTACTTCACTCAGCGGACCCCCACTTACGATGAAAACCGTCCCACCCAATGGGGCGAGCGCTTCTTTCAGAAAGTCATCAAAGACAAACCGAAGTGACCGCGGCTCGCGGGCAACCAGGACTCTCGTCCTAATTTTACGCGTTAGGACTGTTGCAACTCCGCCGCACGACTAAAATCTAAGTCTGGCCTCGACGAAAGGCCTTCCCGGACCTCGAGCAAGGATCGCTCCTGTACATCCGGGACCCGCTCAACCGGCACCGCGATCAAGGAGGATCGAAAGATGGCGAAGTTCCGACTAATTTCCATATTGTTCGTTATGCTTGCCGCCGTGGCCTGCGCGCCGGCGTATGATCCGCTGAACGAGGACGAAGGCTTCCGAGGCCCGCTCGTACGCGACGAAAGTCCAGAGGCAGGCGAAACTGAAGAAACAGAAACCGCCGATCCCACCCAGGGTAAGACCGAGCAAGCCACCGGATTTTATTCAAATGGCAAACTGCTCAATGGCCTCGCGCTTCCGCTCGAAGGCTTCGGCTTTCTGAAGATTCAGCGGCCACGCAACCGCCATTTTTCGACCTTCGATTTGATCGAGGTGATCAAGGCGACCGCGAAACTCATGAAAGAGGCGTTCCCGAACGGCGAGCGCCTGCAAATCGGCGACATGTCCTGGCAAAAGGGCGGCAAACTGAGCTCGCACAAAAGCCACCAAAACGGTCTCGACGCCGACATCGCCTATTTTCGGCGTGACCGCCGCGAGCAGAACCCAGCGCTGAACATTCCCTTCGATGAAGGCTTCGTGAAGAACGGCAAGCTGACGGCGAACTTCGACGTCGAACGAAACTGGCATTTCTTCAACGTGATGGTCTCAACGGGCCGAGTGAAAAGATTGTTCGTGGACGCCGTCATCAAACGTGAGATGTGCGCCTACGCTCGCAAGCTCGGGCTCGACACCGAAAAGAGCGAGACTCTGCGCCGCATGCGCATTGAACCGCTCCATCACGATCATGTGCATTTGAGAATCAGCTGCCCGAAAAAGAGCCCTAATTGCCAGCAACAACTGGATCCGCCGGAAGGATCCGCGTGTGATGCGCTATGGCCTGAGGAGCTTTAGTTTTCTTGTAGAAATAATACTGGAACTGCACGAAGCCCTGCCACAGTCCGAACGATACCCACTCATCGTAAGCCGCGCGGGGGGCCCAGCCCTGCGCGAACACGCGATGAAGCGCCACGATCAAACCGGTTCGATCTTTGCCGCGCAAGCAATGGACAAACATGACGCCGTTCGAAGGGTCGCGAAGCGCCGCGAGCGCTTGGTTCACCATCGCGTCATCGGGGTACGTCCAAGCGCTCATCGGGATCAAGATGAACTTGAAGCCGTAATGTTTCGCGATCTTTTCTTCAAACGCTCCGTCGTTACG
>DASUEL010000231.1:0-3660 GCA_036275095.1 Bdellovibrionales bacterium | reverse complement strand
GAAAGTTGCGAATTTCGTTGTTTCGTACCACCGCGCCGATCGTATTCTCGAGGCGTACGCCATTCCAGTTGTCGGTATAGTCCGTGAGCGGGCCTCCGTCGATGAGTGCGCCTTCGATCCAGCAGCCGGTTCCGCCGTTGCAAACGACGGGGCCCGTGTCAGCCCTCGTCTTGACCGTGTTGCTGGGGCAGGCCGAATTCATGTAGCCGCAGGCGTTGATCACCCAAGCGTGGCCTTGCCCGATGTCGGCGAACCACCGGATGTGGTCGCGGCCGCCGTTGCCGATCACAGGACTCAAGGCGAACGGAGCCGTGAGCACGCAGCGCCCGGCGCACGCGAACACGATGGGGCTCGAGCTCGTTCCGTCGTTGGCCGGAAGATATACGGGCATGAACCGGTTGCTGACGGTCCCGTCGAAGGTGTAAGTGCCGCTTGCGACATTCACGCGATCGCCGGCACGTGCGGCTTCACTCGCGTTGGGTGCCGCGCGATTCGAGCTGCCCCACGCGGCCCGTCCGATCGAGCGCCACGGAGTCGCGGCGCTGTTTTGCGCGTACGTGTAAGAGTCGTTGCCGGAAGCCGCGTCGACATAAAGCACCCGTCCTGTGGCGGGCGGAATGACAGGCGCGCAGGCCCCGATGGGCGCTGGAGTCGGCATCGGCGTCGGTGTCGGTGTCGGCGTCGGCGTTGGCGCGGGCGACGGTGTGGGCGACGGAGTTGGGGCTGGCGTTGGAGTCGGAGTTGGCGTTGGCGCCGGCGTGGGTGTTGGTGTTGGTGTCGGCGAAACGTCGCAGGTGCACGAGGTGTTAAGGCGCCGCCAGCCGAAGCGTGTGCACGAATAATTCACGAGATCGGTGCCACAGATAACCTGGCGTGGAGCGCCAGTTACCGCCTGGCCGTCGCAGGTCACACCGTTTCCGCAAATGTAATCGGTGCGCGACGCTTCGAAGTCAGCGTCGCCGGAGCAAGCCTCGCCCGCGGCGCACGCTTCCGAGCCTGTGTCAGAAAATGGTTGAAGCGAGCCTTGGCAAGCCGTGCTTCCGAGCGCCGCCATGGCCAGTATCAATACGAGCCGTGTGTATGGCCTCATTTGTCCCCCCCGCGAATCCGTTCGAGAGAGAAAAAGAGCAAGGCACGCGCCAATTCAGCTCCACTTATAGCGCAGCAATTTCGCGCGAAATCATCACGTTTTCGCGTCCTCGTGTTTAATAAGCAGGGGAAGGTGGAGCTAAGGCCGTGAGATCCAGTGTTTTAAAAACTCGATGACTATCAACTAGGCGGCACTGTCTGACCGCCTGCCGGCTCGCTTAATAATATATCGCGCGCGGAAAGCTTTTAAGCCCGGCGCGGAGGCCGCTCACTCGCACCCGTTGAGCGCCAAGCCCGGCTTGGAGTATCGCTCGAGCCTTCGCGGGCCGCTGCTCTTGAGGTTCGGATTGAAGAACGATTTCTTCGCGATGACGGCGACGACCGAGCATGTTTCAGAATACGACAGGACGATCCGATAGGTCGTGACGAAGCCTTCTTTGTTGGACGTGATGCGGACCTTTGCCTCATCGGCGTCGGGCAGGCGTGCCTGCTCCTGAAGGCGCTTGAACCTCTTGGAATTCACGACCTGATCCAGCGCTCTCGACGAGCTGGCTTGAGCTGCGGGTGTTACCAATCCGCTGAGGGCGAGTACGGCCACGATGAGTGCTTTCACGAATCTCTCCTGGTAAGTTCAGGGCTGCCCACAGCAAGAGACGTACCGCCCAGGCTCGCGCCCTTTGCTTTACGAGTACGCCACGACCGTACCCTCATGAAAAGATCGCGCAGGAGAATGAAATTTTTGGCTATTTAAGGAAGCTCGTGCGCGCCGACCTCGGGCGCTCCGCCGCGCACGGAGGGGCTGCCATAGAAATCGCGCGGGCCGGGGTCGATGCCGTAGAGCGTTTTGAGGTCGAGGCCGGCGCCGGCCAGCATCGACGCGGCCGACAGCTTGTAGTTCGAAAGCAGCACGAGCTTTGCCGGGTCGTCGTAAGTCGGGCCGCTGCCCGCCGCCGTGAACATCGGGTTGGCCGTCAGCGCGGCCAGGCTGCCGTTGAGCATTTCTTGCCCCGTCGCCGTGGCGAAAGCTGAAGCGCTCGTGTAGGTCGTCGTACCCCAAACGAAGCGCGAGTTGCCGTCGGAGGCCCAGTAGGCGTTGCCGATGAATCGCGTGTTCGGGTTAGTCGCGCCGGTGATGAACCGCACGCCGCCTCTCACCGCGAAAATGTTGTTGTGCACGCTCACATTGGCCGACTGAACCGAGATCGACTTGGTCGCGGTGCCGGTGACCGCACCATCGGAATAAATCGTGTTGTTGTAGACGCGCACCGGGCCGGCCATCACGCCGCCGATCTGGATCGCGCCCATGCCGCTGCTCCCGTCGTTCTGGCTGATGTTGTAACGCAAAGTCAGGTTGTCCATTCGGTGAGGCGCGCCCGCGTAATTGTAAACGAGAAAGCCCGCGCCTTTGTTGTCGTGCGAGTAGTTGTACTGCACGACCGAGTTGGTCGTGCCGCCGTCGAGATCGAAGCCGCCGCCGTCTTTGGCGGCCGACGTGTTGTGGTGGGATTCGTTGAACTGAATCTTGACGTTGTTCGAAACCGCGGCCCAGATTCCGACGGGCCCGCCGGTCGGGTTGTCGCTCAGTGCGCCGTTGTCGTACGCGACGCTGAATTCGATGACGCCGCCATCGACGTCTTGAAGCAGAATTCCGCTTCCGGAGTGGTTGGTGTAGCCGGGCACGCCGGTGTTCGCGTACGCCCTGATGTAGCCGAGATACACGTCGGAGTTCGCGTAGAGCGGCGAGGTCTCGTCCCAGTAGCCGCGCACGAGCACGCCCGTGTGAGCGTTGTCGAACGCGTTCACGTAGGTGATTCGAACGTCTCGGTAGCCGCTTTTCGAGCCGTCGCGCGCGGCCCCGTTGATGGCGATTCCGTGTTTGCCGAAGCCGCTGACGTCGACGCGCTCGACGCGCACGAAGCCGAGCTTCGTGTTTTGCGGAAGATCGTTCAAAAAGTGAACGCCGCTTCCGGTGTTGGCGGCGCGGCCCGAGCCTTTGAAGTTCAAGTCGCGAACGACGAAGCCGCCGCGGTTGAGAATCGTGACGCCGCTCTCGAGTCCGGAGCGGATCGTGGCCCGGCCCGTTCCGTAACTCCTGACAACGATCGGCTGCGCGGCCGTTCCGGCGTCGTCTTGATCGAAGCTGAGGCTTCCATCGAACGTGTCGCCGCCGCGAAAGAGTACCGACGCGCCGGCCGTAAATCTCGTCGCATTGACTTTGGCGATCGTCGCCCACGGCGAGGCCTGCGAAGTGCCCGTGTTGGAATCGTCGCCTTGGGCGCTGACGTAGAAGACATTACCGGGCGCTTCGTCCCCGCAGCAAGGCGTGGGGTCAGGTTGGCTTTCATTTTGGCTTTGATCGCTGAGCTCGGGCAGCGCGCGCGTGGCACCGCAGTTATTGAAGCCCGCGACCAGTCCCGCAAAAGCGAGAAATAACGCAAGAAACCTAAACTGAAGTCTGGTTAGCCCCATTATCCCCGCTGCCCCTCAACGTGATTTCTTGCACTTCGCTTGCCACTTCAGCTGGAGTCATTTGAGCGGCGGCGCGTACCTAGGTACTAATCGGTCGACGCG
>DASUEL010000230.1:0-6223 GCA_036275095.1 Bdellovibrionales bacterium | reverse complement strand
CAACGCCCGCCCCCTCCACCGAGCAACCGCACCTCCACCCAACCCAAAACTCCAGTCTGCAACAACGCCCGAACCCACCACCAACTCCGTTCCACACAAACCCGTCCCACTTGAAACCCGTCCCACTTGAAACCCGTCCCGCCACCAACTCCACCCAACCTCACCCCTCCCGCGAGCCCCCGCGCTAGACAAACCGCGCCTGCTATGGCCCAATAAATCATGCACTCGCCATCGTTTCTCTCTTACCTCGTGGTCTTTCTCGCCGCGGCCGTCATCGTGGTTCCCGTTTCAAAGAGGCTCGGGATGGGCTCGGTACTCGGCTACCTCATTGCGGGATCGATCGTCGGCCCCTGGGGTTTCAAGCTCATCACGGATGTCGAAGGCATCATGCATTTTGCCGAGTTCGGCGTGGTGCTTCTGCTTTTCATCATCGGGCTCGAGCTCAAGCCGAGCCGGCTATGGGTCATGCGCAAAGCCGTTTTTGGAACCGGCGGTCTGCAGGTGCTTCTCACGGCGGCCGCGTTCGCCGGCCTCGGCATCGTCTTCGGCCTCACGCCGCTGGCGTCGGTGCTACTCGGCTTCGCGCTCTCGCTTTCGTCGACGGCTTTCGTGCTTCAGATTCTGGCCGAGAAAAATCAGCTCAACACCGAGTTCGGCCGTTTGTCGTTCGCGATCCTGCTTTTTCAAGACATCGCCACGATTCCCGTGCTCGCGGCGGTGCCGCTACTTGCTTCTAAGGGCGAGACGCCCGTCGACGAGATGATCAAGAAGACGCTCATCGCGGTCGCCGCCATAGCCGGCATCATCATTGGCGGCCGGTATCTGCTCCGGCACGTATTCCGTGCGATCGCCGCGAGCCGCATCAAAGAGATCTTCACCGCCGCGACGCTATTGCTGGTCGTGGGAACCGCGCTGATCATGAGCGCCGTTGGACTCTCGATGGCGCTTGGCACGTTTCTCGCCGGTGTCCTGCTCGCGGACTCCGAGTATCGTCACGAGCTCGAGACCGACATCGACCCCTTCAAGGGCCTGCTCCTCGGTTTGTTTTTCATGTCGGTCGGGATGGGCGTCGACTACGGCCTCATACTGAACAAACCGCTGACGATCGTGGGGCTGGTGATCGGAATCATGGCAATTAAGGCCGTTCTTCTGTACGGCCTCGCTCGCTACGCCGGGCTCGCGAACGATGCGTCCCGAAATCTCGCCGTCGCGCTCCCGCAAGTGGGGGAGTTCGCGTTCGTGCTGCTCGCGATGATCACGGCGGGCCAGCTCGCCGACAAGGGTACGACCGATCTGCTGGTGGTCGTCGTCACGGTTTCGATGGCGTTGACGCCTCTATTGTTCGCGGTGAATGAAAAATTCATCGGCAGCAAATCTAAGATCGCGAAGCCCTATGATGAAATCAAAGACGAATCGAACCCGGTCATCGTCGCGGGGTACGGCCGTTTCGGACAAATCGTCACGCGGATCTTGCGCCTTCAAGACATCGGGTTCACGGCGCTCGAGATCGACTCCGAGCAGGTCGAAGTCGTCCGGCGTTTCGGTGCCCAAGCGTATTACGGAGACGCGTCCCGCCTCGATCTTCTGCGCGCGGCGGGCGCCGACAAAGCCAAGCTCTTCGTGCTCGCGATCGACAATATGGAGGCGTCACTCCGGGTGGCGCGCATGGTGCGCGAGCACTTTCCCAAGCTCAAGATCCTCGCGCGGGCGCGAAATCGCCAGCACGCCTACGACCTGATGGATCTCGGGGTTACGGCCTTTCACAGAGAGACCTACGGCTCCAGTCTTTGGCTGGCGCGCGATGCCCTCATCGAGCTCGGCGTCGACAAAGACATGGCGGCCCGCTTAATCGAAAGCTTCAGCCGCCACGACGAAAAGATCTTACTCGAACAGTACAAGCTGCGCCACGATCAGAAGAGCCTCGTCAACTACTCGAAGCAGGCCGCGCAGCTTCTCGTCGAAATCATCAAAGCCGATATCAAAGACATCAAAGATATCAAAGAGCAACGCCGGGGATGATCGTGTTCTTGATCACGTCGATCAAGAGGCCGTCGTTCAAGCCTTCGCTTGCGTTCGGAATGTCAGCCTTTGACTGCGTGACGACGACGAGCTTTAGCGCCGGCACGACGAAGACGACCTGCCCGCCATAACCGAGCGCCATATAGCAGTTGTAACCGCGCACGGTCTCCGTCCACCACCAGCCGCCGTAGCCCCGGCCGGGGACGTACGTATCGAAAACCTTTATCGTCGTGCCGGCAACCCAGGCGGCGGGCACGACTTGCTCGGCTCCGCTCTTGCCGCCGTCGAGATAAAGCTGTCCGAAGCGGGCCATGTCGCGGGCCTTCATGAACATCTCGGCGCCGCCGACCTTGTAGCCTTGGTAGTCGTGATCCCAGCGTTTGGCTTTGACGCCGATCTTCGCGAAGAGTTTTTCCTCGGCGAAAACCGCCAGGTCCTGGCCGACGGCATCGGACAGAATTCGCGCGGCGAGGTGAGTGAGCCCGGTGCTGTAATTGAAGGTCTTGCCGGGATCGGCGACCACGGGCTGCTCGACAGGGAAGCGGGACGTAACGGGGGCGAACGCCCATTTTCTCATGAACGCGCTTTCGCCCTCGTTCCAAGTCAGGCCCGCGCTCATCGTGAGGAGATGGCCGATCGTGATCGTGCGGACGCGCGCGTCGGCGAGCTCCGGGATGAAGCCCGCGGGCAAGTACCCGTCGATCGTGTCATTGACCGACTTGATGGCTCCGTCCCGATTGGCGATGCCGTAGAGCGCTGAAAGAATCGATTTCGAAACCGATTTGATCGGATAGGCGATCTGCGGTTTCGTTGCGTGAAAGTACGCCTCGCGGACGAGCCGGCCGTTTCGCACGACGAGCAGCGCGCGGCTGTTCGGAAACGACGCGATCTTCGCTTGAGCGGAGTCGAGGGCCGAGCGGCTGATGCGCTCTTCTTCGGGCGTGGCGAGCGGCCAGGCATAGCCCGGCGAGAGGTCGAGATTTACGGGCGCGCGCCACCGGCCCGCGACGGGCCGGACTGTCGACGTGTTGCCTTGAACCTGAACGATTTGATCGGGTGTGCCGCCTGAGAGCGAGTTGCGAATGTAAAACGCGCGGGTCGCCAGGTCGAAAACGGCGACCGAGTCGCGGCCGTCACCATCGAAGTCGCCGACGACGGGGCTCGTATTGAGCGCGCCGAACGAATAGACGATCTCTTCGGCGTTATCGGTATTCGAATTGCGAACGCGAATCGTTCCGTCGCGGGCGTCGAAGACGCCGACGGTGTCGATACCGTCGCCGTCGAAGTCGCCGACGAGCGGAATAGCGAACACGCCCGCCGCGGTTCCGAAGTTGACGACGATGTCGGCTGGGCCTTCGGCGTTCTCATTGCGGAGCTCGAAGCGGCCTGTCGTGTTGACGAACACTCCGATCGTATCGATGCCGTCGCCGTTAAAGTCGCCGGCTACCGGAATAGCCGTCATGCCGGGGCCGAATTTGAACTTCAAATCGGGTACCGGCGAATCGCCGACGCTATTCCACAGATTAAACTCGCCTTTATGGTGATCGTAGTAGCCGAGCGTGTCGCCGGGCTGGCCGTCGAACGAGCCTGCGATCGGCGTCGGCGAGATGAAAAACGTGCGTGAGAAGCCGAGCTGCAGATAGACGTTGAGAGCGCTCTCAGACTGGCTCCTATAGAGCGTTGCGGAGTTGTTTTCGCCGGCCCAGAGACCGAACGTATCCGTCAGCTTCAGCTGCGGGTTCGCATCGGGCGTTACGGCCGGCAAATCATAATAGGTGATGGCGCCGAACCTAATCGTGTATGCGGTGTTCGAATTCACGAGAACGATGTCGGCTTTGCCCGTGAAAAACGGAGGCACTTGAACGTAAATTTCAGTCGGGCTCACGTAGTGAACGTAGTTGGCCTCCGGCACGTGCTTGAGCACGATGCTGCCGACCGCGGCTTTAATCGTCGGCGTGAAGTTTTCGCCGGTGATCTTGATGAAGGTGCCTCCGATCGTGGGCGCCGTCGCGGGCGCAATCGAGACGATGGATGGTACGCCGGCAATCGCGAGATCCGTCGTCGGAGTCGGCGCGGCCTCGGTTCCATTGTTATCCCCGGAAGAATGGCAACTCGCCAATCCCAAGAACAAGAGTGCGAAAATCATGTTTCTAATTTCCATGAAAACCCCCAAAACGATGCGGCCAGCGTGCCGGTACCGTCACCCACCTACAGTGCAAGGACGGGCCCAGGTCCGCTCAACAATAAGCGGTCGCCAGACTTCAATAGTGTTAACCAATATTATATAAAAACTGTCGTATGCCCTGGATCCAGATGCTAAATTACTGAAAAATCTGTACTTTCATTGGTATCAAAGTGGGCTGTTAATCTTTTTTATAAGATTTTTGTCTGGACGTCGTGATTTCAAGCACTTAAGCGAGGAAAATCCCAATTTTGAATGGTGCTATTGTTAACCTGGAAAATCGTCTAGTTTGTCGGGCGTACTTATAAGGGCTTGTTTTCTCTTCGTAAAATGAAACCAAAATTGCCGAAGATGTTAACCAAAGTGTCGAATTTTCTGAAGTCGGACCTAAATCTGGCCGATGAGAGATCATGGGAGCCGAGGTCACTCAGATCAAAGCCGGGGCGCCGTCGATTTTCGGGTATCACGACTATCGCGCCTACATCAGGGATCTTCTCGCGCATGCGAAGAAGAAGGATTCCGAGTACTCGCTTCGCCATCTCGGCAAACAGGCCGGTGTCTCGGCCGCGTATCTTTCGGTCGTGCTCAGCGGGCACAAGAACCTCTCTGAGAAGATCAGCGACAAGCTCATCAAAGTTCTCGGCCTCACTGAAGACGAGGCGAGCTACTTCCGGCTGCTTCGCACGATCGCCGATTCCGACGAAGCCGAGGAGCGCCACCAAGCGCTCGAGCAGATCCAGAAATTCCGAAGGTATCGCCGCATGAATCCGCGCGAAACCGAAATCTACCGTTACCTCACGAAATGGTATTACGTCGCGATTCGCGAGCTCGCCACCCTTCCTGACTTCAAGATGGATCCGCATTGGATCCAGGAGCGACTTTGTTATCCGCTCAGCCAGCAGGAGATTCAAAAGGCCCTGCGGTTTTTGCTGAAATACAAATTCATCGAGGAGCGGCCCGACGGCTCCATACACGTTCCCGACAAGCGCATGGAGTGCTGGGCGGGCGTGTTCCGCGTGGCCCTCGGGCAGTTCTATCGCCAGATTTACGGGCTGGCGTCGCAGTCGATCGAAGTCACTCCGCGCGACGAGCGCCATATCATCGGTGATACGCTCGCCATCCCGGCCGAGAGCTTCGAGGAGTTCAAGGCCGTGCTCGACGAGAGCTTGAGGCGCATCTCGCAGCTCGGGAACTCGAAAAGCAACCCTGACTCCATCTATCACTTCGGATTCTTAGGGTTTCCGATCGCCAAAGGAAGGAAGGTCGAACCATGAAAGCCCAATGGCTCAAAATCGCGGCATCGATCTTCGCGCTCATGCTCATTGCCGTCGGCTACAATAACTGCTCGAGCGACAACGTCTCTCGCCGCAATGAAACGATCACCGGCAACCCGAACGTCGAGCTTTCATTCGGCCCGTACGCGAGCGCTGCGGGGCTCGAGGAGCTCTGGCTTTGCGTGAGCCGGGTCGATTTCGCCCTCGGGGGCGGGGCTCCCTACCAATATACGGTCAATCCGAACGTCGAAATTCTGCTCTCGAGCCTCGGTGCCGAGTTCGGCACGATCAACGTTCCCAACGGAACCTACGTCAGCATTTCGTTTCAGCTCGCGAGCTTCTGCGATTCGGGCAAGAGCGTGCGCGTGAAAAACGCCAACGGCGAGTTCTCTTCGGCGGGAAACCTCGGAATCACGTTCACAGGCACTGTCAGCGTGACCGAGACGCGCTCGCGTCTCGTGCTCGACACCCAGCCGCTCGTAACCTCCGTCGCGGCCGTTACGAGCAGCGCGGATCTTGCCTCCGCTCTGGCGTCGGCGAACGGCGCCTTTACGCCCGAGACGCTTCCGACTGCCTTGACGGTCGAGGCCGCATACCCGGTCAACGGGCTCAAATGGAACGATTGGATCAAGTACACCGACACGGCCCGTCCCAAACATCGCCAAGATGACGTCGCCTGCGCCGGAACCGAAACGGGCACCGAGCCGTGCCTGCATGCGGGCGAGCGCAAAAAAGTCGTCGTTCAGGG
>DASUEL010000229.1:0-7527 GCA_036275095.1 Bdellovibrionales bacterium | reverse complement strand
GTGCGCACGCCTTTGCCGTGATAGCGGCGTTTATCGCCGTCGCGAAGCTCGTGGGCCTCGTGCGCGCCGGTCGAGGCGCCTGAAGGAACGGCGGCCCGGCTTCGCACGCCGGCGGAGGTGGCGATTTCGACTTCGACGGTCGGGAAACCGCGGCTATCGAGAATCTCACGGGCATGAATTTCGGTGATCTTAGACATGGCTGGCTCCTTCTTGCTGTCGCTGGGTTTGTTGGGATTTCGGCGCGTCTTTGACCGGAAGCTCGATTTTGAAGACCGAGCCGCGGCCCGGCTCGCTCTCGACCCAGATATCGCCGTCGTGCATGGCCACGATGGTTTGCGCGGCCGCGAGCCCCATGCGCCCGCGGCTCGGAGAAAACGGATTGAAGACGTTTTTGCGGGTCAGCTCGTCCATGCCCGGTCCCGTGTCGGCCACTTCGATTTTCGCGCCGTTTTTCGTGGGCATGGTGCTGATGCGGATCGAGCCCTCTTTGTCGATCGAGCCCGCCGCGTGCTGAATGAGACTCACGAGCACCTGCTCGAGCCCGAGCGCAAGAACCGGCACGTGGCGGTCGAGAAACAGATGGCGATCGATGCGAATGCCCGAGGGCAAAGACGGCTGCAGGCCGTCGACGACGCGATTGATGATTTGATTGACGTCGGTCGGGACTTTCGGGTGGCCCTTGAGCGCGTGCACGCCGGTCCACATCGAGACCTCGCGCACGATCTCGCGGATTTGATTGAGACCCGCGAGCGTTTCTTTCACCACGATCGGAAACTCTTTTTCGATTTCTTTCCAGCGGGCGAAATCGAGTGAAACGGTCTTCGGCTTGAAGTTGGTGATCGCCTGCTGCGCGACTTGCAAGTAGTCCTCGAGGCGCAGGACGTTGCTCGAGACATACGCCATCGGATGGTTCATTTGATGAGCAATCGTCATCGCGAGCTCCGACACGCCCGAGAGCTTGTCGCTGCTGTATTTCTGCTTTTGGATCCGCTGGAGCTCCTCGTTTTTCAGGAGAAGCTCTTTGTTTCGCTTTTCGAGCTCGCGCTGCGAGTGCTCGAGCGAGGCGACGAGCGACTGCATGAGTTTCGGGTTGAGCACGCTCTGGGCGGGCTCTCCCTCGAACAAGAAGCCCTGGCTCGACGACCAATTCACGTCGACGCGGTTTTCGCTCCAGCGCGCCTGCGCGAACGGCCGGCCGACGAAGCTCGGGAGCGCCTCGATAGCCGACTTCAGGTATGCGGTCGTCAGCGGAAACTCCTCCTCTGAGATCGGCGTTTCGAACGACAGAAAATCGTCGGAGCGCTTCACTTTCGCGACCGGCGGAGGCGGCGAGATGAAGTACGAAAGAAAGCGTTCGGGCTGTGCCATCATTTCCTGCGGCGATTCGACGAGCCGGAGAACGCTGTCGAGCGGCCCCCACGCCTGCAGCTGGGCCGCGCGATGGCCGACATCTTCGAGATTCTTGATCTGTTTGGTGGCGGCTTTGAGAAACGCCTCCATGTCGCGCGCATCCAGCCAAAATGAAGGGTCTCGAAGAAATTCGGCGGACCAAGAGTCCGTATACAGAAACTCTTTGGTCAGTCCCTCTTCATCGAAAAAGCGGAGAACCGAATTGGAGATTTTGCAGCTGAAATGCACGACGTACTATTAGTGGATCCGCCCCACTGAATCAAAGGTAAAAACCCATTGATTTGAGGACAAATTGTGAGGTTAGGCGGCAGGGGTGAACTTCGTGCGCGGGAAAGGGATCCGGAAGGCTTCAATTTCAGCCATGAATGTCGGCAGATGCCCGGTGGCCTTGAGCTCGCCGATAACCTTGCCGTCGGCGGCCAAGCTGACCGTTCCCATGTCGAATACGGGAGTCATCGTGTACTGGTTGCCCTCCAGAGGGCCCATTTCGGAAATCGCCGCAACGCGTCTTGAGCCATCTGAGAAGCGGTTCACTTGAACGACCAGGTTCACGCCCGAGACGATTTGCTGCTGAATCGCTTTTTCGCTGATTTTCGTGTCCGAGCCCATGGCCAAAGCTTCGAGCCGGACAATGGCTTCGTGGGGGGCGTTGGCGTGGATCGTACCCAGGCAACCTTTGTGGCCGGTGTTCATGGCGCTCACGAGGTCGAGCGCTTCGGAGCCGCGCACCTCGCCCAAGATGATGCGATCGGGGCGCAAGCGCAGGCTGCTCTTCACGAGATCCTTCATGCTGACCTCGCCCTTGCCTTGCGGATCGGCCATACGGGTTTCGAAGCGCACGACGTGTTCGTAGTCGATCGTCAGCTCGGAGGCGTCCTCAATCACGATCACGCGCTGGCCCTTCGGGATGCGGCCGCAAAGCATGCCGAGCAAGGTTGTTTTACCCGAGCCCGTGCCCCCGCTGATCAGAATGTTTTTTCCGAGGAACATGCAGATATCGAGGAACTGCGCGGCGTCTTTCGAGATCGCGCCGATGCGCACGTACTCTTTGAAGTTCATCGACGACTTCAGAAATTTGCGAATGCTGACGGTCGTGCCGTTGCGCGCGCACGGCGGAATCACCGCGTGAATGCGCGAGCCGTCTGGTAGACGGGCGTCGAGGCGCGGCTCCTCTTCGTTTATGCGGCGGCCGACGCTTTGAGCGATGTTGGTGACGGCCGCGCGCAGGGAGTCTTCGTCGCGAAACTGCGCGGTCGTGCGAAAAAGCTTTCCGCCTTTTTCGACGAAAACCTCTTTCGGGCCGTTGATCAGAATTTCGGAGACCTCTTTGTCTTCAAGGAGCGGGACGACGGGCCCGAGAAAATTGCGTATTGCCGCTTCGAATACGTTTTCTTCGGCCTCGTCGATCATCATGACTTACTTCTCTCCGTCGGTCGCGAGCCCTCGAGTCGTGGCGGCGCTCTCCGGCGTGAAGACGACGAACTTGCCCTCGAAAGATGTTTCTGGGCATTGGAACGAGAACACGCCCTCTTGGGCCGGCTTGATCTCGAAGGTTTTGATCTTTCCGTAAAACGTCGAATGATGCTCGGAGAAGGCGTCGAGGATGAAGCTGACGTTCTTCTCTTTTTCGTTCACGTTCACGACGTGAATCGTGTACCGCGCGCCTTTGCGAAGCGAGACTTTCGACGGAACGAAACCCTTGTCGGTATTCAGGATCACGAGCTCCTGGCGGCCCTCGGCGGGATTGAACAGATCGAGGAAGTAATCCCCGTCTTTCTTGCCCTCGACGACCGGCACGGCGCCCTCTTTCTTGTTCGTTTCACGGCGGCGGCGCGAGAGATCGATCTCGAACGCGAGCGTCTCCGTGCCGAGCAGAACGACGGCAAGCGCGGCGCAAAGCCAGGCGAGATTATTGAACCGATTGGCGCGTGCTGTAGTCGGCGAACTCACGTGCGACCTCCATGGCCAAATACTCCAGCGTTTGCTGATCGAAATCAGAAAGCTTGGAGATCATTTCACGAACGCTTCCGTGGGACTCATTGACGGTGCGAATCGCGCTTTGAAAACGTTCGTCTTGTTTCGGTATATTGTGAAACTTGTCGGCCCAGTCTTTTTGCAGAAGAGGCTCGATCACGCCCATCTGATAAAGAGCATCGAAGACAAGCTGTAAATCGCCTTGTATATGCATGGTCGTTCTCCTGATTTCTTTTCGGCACCGAATTTGAAAAATTTGAGGAATTCGAGAGAGTTGAGCACGGAGCTGGACTTCAAAGACCCGCTTCGATTATGAGTTGAACCAACGAACCTGGCCCAAGGGCCGGCTGGACTGGAGTCTCACATGAAGCTCGTTATGTTTTTGTTCTTCGCGGCCACGGCCGCCGCCGCCGCACCTGGAGAAAAGTCGGCCTGCCCGGTGGGTTGCGCGATCGCGCATGAGCAGCTGAACTGCAAGCCCCAAAACGGTGTCCTCAAAGCCGAAGGCGGCGTGGTCCAATACGCCGGCCGCGCCAGCCTGCCCCCCTCGGGCCAATCGGCCATTCGCTGTGGAACTCTCGACGAAACGCAGGCATGCCCCGAAGCCTGGGGAATCCGTTACATGGACATCGAGTTTCCCCGCTTTTGGTTCGACGCCGAAAAAAAGAGCGCGAGCGAAATCCGTGTGCGGGCTCGCTACTCATGGAACGGCGCGAACTCCGATAAGTCGCTGCCGCCGTTTTTCAACACATTCACGGCCATACTTGAGCGCGTCGAGGCGCGCTTATATTCGCCGACGGGAGCGTTGCTTGCGGAATCGCATCGGGCGGCGGGGCGCCCGGGCCTGAACTACGGCGGTTTTCTCTACAAAGCCGACTCGCGCTGCAATGTCAGGCGCTTCGATCCCGGCGCGGGATCGGACATGTATTTCGAATTCGAGCTCACACTCGTGTCACAACGGCCCGTACCTGAAGGCTCGTCTGTCGAGGTTCGCGCCATCGGAAACTACGAGTAAGCGCGCGAAACTGGCATTTACAAGCGTAAGACCCGTGAGAATAATCGGGTATGGGCAACGGACTGGCATCATCGCTCGCTCGCGATCCCGTCGGCTGGGTTCTCTTCGCGCTGACATTCACGATCTACTACGTTTCGTCGACGGGTGAAGGCAACATCTACAACTATCATGTGCTTTTGGCCGATGCGATCCGGCACGGGCGCCTCGATTTGGGCCGCAACTACACGCATCTCGAGCTGGTCGAGCTCGAAGGCCGCTTCTATACGGTCTTCCCGCCCGGGCCCGCGCTGCTGCTTTTGCCGTGGGTCTCACTTTTCGGGCCGAAGATTTCACAGCCGCTGCTCTCGATTTTCGCCGGAGCCGCTTCGGTTTTTCTTTCGTACCACGTGTTACTGAAAATCTTCGCGGACCGGGTCAGCACGCGTGGCGCACGAAGCGCGGCCATCTGGGGCGCGGTTTTTTTCGCGTTCGGAAGCATCCACTGGTATCACGCACAGCTCGGCTCGGGCTGGTACGTTGGTCAAATCGCGGCCATCCCGTTTTTGTGGGCAGCGATCCTGCTGGCGTTATGGAACAAAAGTTTTTTCTGGGTCGGGCTATGCCTCGGCGCCGCCTATCTTTGCCGGCTCCCGACGATCATGGCCGGCGTATTCTTCGCGGCCTGCTACTTTCCGCGCTTCATTGAGGGTACGTGGAGAAGGCCCCGGCTGAACCTGGTGAACGCGGGCGTGTTCGCCGCGGGCTTGTTACCGGCGCTTCTCGTGAATTTGTTGTACAACTACTTGCGATTCGGGGTCGTGCACGACATTGCGTACGACCTCCTCCCGATTCACCACGAGCCCTGGTACAAACACGGTCTTTTCAACCTTCGCTACGTCCCGATTCACCTGCAGGAGATGTTCACGGCGCTACCCCATGTCCAGCGCGAGTGGCCGTATGTGATTCCGTCTCTGTATGCCATGGCGCTTTGGCTGGTCATGCCGGCGCTTCCGCTCGCGCTCATCGCGCCGTTTCGCGGACGCGTGTTCTGGGCGTGCGGGCTCGCGGCCATTGCGGCGGCGATACCCGGGCTTGTCCATGGAGGCAACGGCTTCAGCCAGTTCGGCTACCGTCACACACTCGATTACTTCCCGTTTCTGATCATATTGGCGGCGGCCGGCGCATCGCGTGCTCCCCGTTGGGTCTCGATGCCGCTATTGGCGCTCAGCATGGCCGTGAACCTTTGGGGTGTCGTCATGATCAGCCACCTGCAAAAGTGGCGGATCGAGCCGAACATCCCGTTCTATAAACTTTGAACGCTTTAGAGCAGGTTCGACGCCAGCTCCGCAAGCTCGGAGCGCTCGCCTTTTGAGAGCGTCACGTGCGCCGAGATCGCCTGGCCTTTGAACTTCTCCACCGCGTGCGTGAGACCCGAAGTTGCCGAATCGACGTATGGGTTGTCGATCTGATAAACGTCGCCCGTCAATACGACCTTCGTGCCGATCCCCGCGCGGGTCACGATCGTCTTGATCTCGTGAGGCGTGAGGTTCTGAGCTTCATCGACGATGAGGTACTGCTTCGGGATGCTGCGGCCGCGGATGTAAGTGAGCGGCTCGATATTCAACATGCCTTGATTGATCAGCTCTTGGGCGCGGCCGGCGGCTTTCTTGTGGGAACCGTCGGAGCCCATGAGGAACTCGACGTTGTCGAAGATTGGCTGCATCCACGGGTTCAGCTTTTGCTCGACGTCGCCAGGCAAGTAGCCGATGTCTTTGCCCATCGGAAAGATCGGGCGGCTGACGAGGAGACGCTGAAATTTGCCTTCATCGAGCGTTTTGTAAAGGCCCGCGGCCAGCGCCAGCAGCGTCTTACCCGTTCCGGCTTTGCCGACAAGAGTGACGAATTGAATTTCGTCGTTGAGGAGGCAATCGAGCGCGAAGCTTTGTTCGACGTTTCTTGGGAAGATACCCCAAACGGTTTGAGTCGGCTGAATGAGCGGAATGAGCCCGTTCACGGCGGCGCTATAGCGCGCGATCGCGCTGTGATTGGGATTCGATTTGTCTTTCATCACGACGTACTGGTTCGCGAGCGCCGGCACGTCGAGCGGATACGGAATGCGGCGGTCTTGATAGAATTTGTCGATCAGCTTCGGGTCGACTTCGATCTCGGTCATGCCCGAGTGCATCTCTTCGACGTCGACGGCATCCGGCTCGTAATCGGTGGCGCGCACGCCGAAAACGTCGGCTTTAATGCGCAGGTTGGTGTCTTTGGTGATCAGGTTGACCTGAGCCTCGGGATACGACTTTTGAAGCGAGAGCGCGGTGGCGAGAATGCGGTTGTCGGCTTTGTTCGGATCGAGCTCGCGCGGAATGTTCTCGAAATTCAAGTCGACGTTTACGTAAAGGGCCGAGCGGCTCTTTTTTAGGGCCACGCCTTGGGCGAGATGACCTTCGGAGCGAAGCACATCGATGAAGCGGCTGAACTGGCGCGCGTTCCGGCCGTTCTCGCCGATGTCCCGTTTGAAACGATCGACCTCTTCGATGACTGAAATGGGAACGTAGATGTCTGAGTCGATGAATTTGAAGACAGCTTGAGCGTCAAAGAGAATTACGTTCGTGTCGATGACGACTTTGCGCGCATTCGGCGAGGGCCTCACTTGAGCTTCGCCGTTGCCGTTAGATGTTTCAGTTTGTTTTTTCGTAGATTTGGGACGAATCGCTTTATCCAACTTGAGCTCCCCTTTGCGCCCGTCATTCTGACAGGGCCATTTTGGACATCCGAAGCCTCAGACCAAACCTTGGCTGGTGGCTCCCGATGCATGCCCGGCCCTAGGGCCAGCACGTACCTTCTAATTAGATATTATGTTGCGAGAAGTGCAATGAAATTCAGCGGGTAGCCCGCCGCAGAACAGCGGCGAGCATCGCCCATGGACTCGAGATTTCTTAACCTTTTTGGCTGGGCAGCTTGAAATCACCCGGGTCGCGCCGCAGGTTTTGGCTCATGGCCAGGATGAAGCGGACGAAATGCTCGAGAACCTCATCGCCCTGGGAGCGCTCGAATACGGTACCGTGACGAAACACATCCTCGTCCACGATCTCGCGTACGTTCTTCACTTTCAGGGTGATCGGAACGTAGATTTCTTTGCTGAT
>DASUEL010000228.1:0-6306 GCA_036275095.1 Bdellovibrionales bacterium | reverse complement strand
AGAACGTCTCTTTCAATGTTTTGCACCGAAATCAGAACATGGCGATCAAAGGGGCCCTGATGGAACAGCTGCCGCAGGTGAGGCAATTCCAGCGCGAGTATGGGCGAATGAACCACGGCAGGGCTAACCGAGTACGAAGATTCTCCACTGCTAACCTTAAAATGTGGAGCCTCGCTGATGACTCGGAACAGGAGGATATTTCCGCTTTGGTCGATCAAGGAAGCGATGGGTGTGCCCCGAGGAAAGAGCTCGCGAACAAAAAGCTTTGGTGCTTGGCTGCCGGTAAACTTAAACTCGGGAATTTCGGCTATGCGCTTGGCTCTTTGAAATGAGAATCGAGCGACACGGGCCTTACCCGGAGAAACGAGTTCAGAGCATGTCGCTGAAAGTGCCGATGGGAAACCGATGAACAGACAAACTGAAATGGACCACAAAATTTTGTTAGGGTTCACGCCCCACCAGCCTCTCGGATATCTTCATGAGCAAATGGATGCAATCTATGCCAATCTCTCTATAGGGGACGAGCATCCTCGAAACGGTCACCCTGTGCATACTTTGTTTACATGAGGGACAGAAACGGGAAAGCGCTTTTCGTCGTTCTTTACGCGCCGTTAGCTTTGCTCTCGAGTGAGCAGTGGTTATGAACAATCCTGCGGGCAGCTACGCTATTCTTCGTGATTTTGGTGTCGCATTTGCCATCACCGCATCGAACTCAAGCTCCTGCAGTACCCGGAGGTGCTTGAATCCGCACAGATGACGCGGTGGCGACTTTGTTACCAGTTTGACAATGGCATTTCGGGCAAGTAGCAATATCGGGGTTAACTTACTGAGGGGTAACGTATGATTCGATCAATTCTTGTTTTGATTTTTTGCGTATCAGTTTTTGCCGTCTCTCAGGCCTCGTCTTCTAATTCGCCCATAACGGTCACATGGCGAATTAAGGCTTGTAAGATTCTGGAAGCGCAGAGTTTTGCAAAAGAATTGTATTCCGATCGATGGGACACAATCGAAATTTCAAAACTTGGTTACGAGCCGCGCGATATGTGTACCGTCAAATTTGTGAACTCCAAGACCAAGCAATACAAGTATGACAGCATCAAAAACTGCAGAATTAATAATGCCACTGGCTCAGTTTATTCCAATTTTTCTCGCATTTCGCCGATCAACCCTGACTATCAAAGTACCGGGTTCTACAGAAAGTCCGGGCGCACGTTTCGGATCGACCAAGTTAAAAATGGCGACGTAGTTTTCGTCGACGACGAGTATCGTATATATGTTTACCCGAACAAAATATCTAATTCCGGCGACGAGTTCATGAAGCAGGTCTGCATCCTGCTTTGAGGTGCTCACGTCCTGAGAAACCACTGGTTTTCGCATCAGGTGTGCACCTCCTCTAACAAAGGGCCTGTTTGTGCCGGCCTCCCTGTCAGTCGATGACGGAGTATCTTGAAACGGGTAGAATGAACTGATGTCGGTTGAATCGCAGGTTGATCTTGAGGGGCTTCGGAGAGTCGGGCGGGTTGTCGCTCGGTGTTTGCAGTACATGCAGTCCAAGCTTGAGCCCGGTATTACGACCCGTGAGCTTGATGAGCTCGGCGGGCGATTTCTGGAGGCGCATGGCGCGCGGTCGGCGCCGAAGCTTACCTACGACTTCCCGGGGTTTACATGCATCAGCGTCAACGAAGAGGCCGCGCACGGTGTTCCCGGCCCACGCGTGCTTAAGGCCGGCGATCTGGTAAATATCGACGTTTCGGCCGAACTCGGTGGATATTTTGCGGATACTGGCGGTTCCGCAATTATCCCGCCTGAGAGAAAACTTCATCAGCAAATTTGCGCCGTCGCGAAAAGCGCGCTCGAGCGCGCTCTTGCACAAGCGCGGGCGGGTGCGCGGCTCAATCGCATCGGCCGCGCGATCGAGACCGAAGCGTCTAGGAACGGCTTTACCGTCATTGAAAATCTCGGAAGCCACGGTGTCGGCCGTGCGCTTCATGAAGAGCCTGGTTTCATTGCTGGGTTTTACGATAAGCGCGACAAACGTGTCCTGAAGAAGAACCAAGTCATCACGATTGAGCCGTTCATTTCATCGGGCGCCCGGAAGGTCGCTGAGAACGGCGACGGCTGGACTTTGGTCACCCGCCCCGGCGTCTTTACGGCGCAATATGAGCATACCATCGTTATCACCGAGGGTTTACCGCTTATCATGACCTTGCCGGCTTGAGCGCGTATCAAGGCGGCGGGCTTCAACCGCCGCGCAATGTCCTCGCTCACTTTTCGAATTCTCGATTTTCGAGGCCCGCGACGTCGTTTGGGGTCAGCGTCATTAGGCGAACCAAAAAGAACTGGTTTAGTACGATGCGAGCGCGGTCTTCAACGGTCTGCCGCAGCGGGATCGCCTGCAGCTCAACACTTTCATCTATGACCGCGGACTTTCGAACGACGAAGTCGTCGGGCTTGAAGGGCATCTGGCAATAAACCCGCCCGCCGCCATAGAGGTCGATATTCAGGCGCCACTGGCCTTGGATATGAACGCGCGCGAAATTAAGTGCGAACTTTTCGCTACCGTCATAGTCGAAGCTGGCGCCGAGCGATTCGCCGACATATTCATAGAGATCGGCGCGGAGCGTTTGCATCACGGTTCTTTGCTCTAAAAATTGCGGAACGACGGCGATCGACTCGATACCCACGGGCGTGAGCGGCCATTCGTTGTCGGCCGCGCTGTCTCGGTCGCGTTCGATGGCGCAACTATATCTCAAGGTTTCGTTCACTTCACGGTCGAGCGGCTCGAGCGGTCCGGCATATTCTTCGACCGCGAGACGCGGCCCCATCATCGGCAGCAGCCAGTTGTCGGGTCCGAAAACCTTCACAAACCAGCTGTCGTTCGCCTGGGCCGAGGCAATAAACAGAGATGCGATTAAATAGATAATCATGGCACCCCCCTTTTCCTACATTTATGAAGAGCAAGCCTTGGGCCCGAATCACTCGGCGGCATTCGCTATTAGATCTGAATTTTGAATTCGGCGTATATTTTCAAGACACCGTCTCAAACGTCAACATCGCAGGGCGCGCAAAATTAGGTTTAAGCAATTCCGGCCGCGTGCAAATTTCTCTGCCAAATCGAGTAGCCTTCACATAAGCTCGAAATATGCCTCACTCACAAATCGGCGTATTCGACTCCGGCATCGGCGGTCTGACCGTTCTCAAAGAGCTCGCACGGGCATTCCCCGGTGAAAACTTTCTGTACTTCGGCGACACGGCGAGGCTTCCGTACGGCACGAAATCGCCCGAGACGATTCGTGCCTACTCCGAGCAGATCATGAATAGGCTCGCGCAAAAAAGGGTGAAGGCCATCGTCATCGCATGCAATACGGCATCATCTCAGGTACCCGAGAACAACTGGCAGGGCATTCCGGTTTATAACGTGATTGGGCCGGGAGCCTATGCGGCAGCGCGCTCAACGGCCCGCAAATCGATTGGCGTGCTCGGTACCCGGGCGACCATCGAAAGCGGAGTTTATGTTCAAGCCATTCACGCGTTTGCGCCCGATGCGAAGGTCTTCACGCAGGCGTGTCCGATGTTCGTGCCTTTGGCCGAGGAGGGCTGGATCGACGATCCGGTCACGGACGCGGTCGTCGCGCGCTACCTCGGGCTGCTTTTGAAAAATTCCGTTGATACGGTCGTATTGGGTTGCACGCACTATCCGTTGTTGAAAGAGGCGATCCGGAAGTTCGCCGGACCGTCCGTCGCGCTGATCGATTCGGGAATCGCCATCGCGGAGTTCCTGGAAAAGGACATGAACGGAAAGCGGATACTCCGGAATCCAAGCTCGAAACGGGCGATTCAAATCGAAATGTCCGATCTGTCCCCGCACACAGAAGCCCGGATCCGGTCGATTCTGTCCGGCCACGAGATTGCCTCCATTCAGAGGCATGACCTCGTGTGAACCGTCCGGGCTCTGTCTATGACGGAACCCACCAGCGTGTGATCAGTCCGTGACTCTTGAACGCCGCTCGCGAGCGCGTTTACGAAAGAACACTGGCCCCGATTTTGGAGGCCGCGCGGATTGGAGTCAACAGGCCCTTTAGAATGCGAAACCCAACATGACTTCGCCGGCAGGCAGTAGGCCGCCTTTGAGATCGTACCGGCTGGTTCCGCTCGAGCCGCCGCTGTCGCGGGTCAAAATGATGTCGTCAGGCAAGCTGTTGTACGCGACTCCGCCTGCGAGCTTGAGCGAAAAGAAACCCCAAAGCCAACGGTAACCGAATGTCGCGGCCGCTACGAAATAGGATGTTTCACCCGTGTACGTATTGTTGAGCGCCGGTAGGTTGTCGAGAGTTTGCGAGATTGAGTACTTCGGAACGTAGAAGGCGAACGCGCTCGCGACCCAGCCACGGCCGATCATTTTGCGGTCGCCGAATTGATAATGCGAGCGAAGGCCCAGGCCCGACCCCTTGATGGTCGTCTTTTCGAAGACGCCGCTGACTGTCGAGTTGACGATGACCACCTCGGGGCCGATTGAAACGCGGTCTGATATGGCGAACTCCGCGCCGAGATTATATAGGCCCAAGATCGCGCCTAAAGGATTCACGAAAAACTGGAAGGACTTGCCGTCGGCGCGCGCGGCCGAAGAGTTGAGAAGTAGAAGCGATATGACCAGTGCAAACAGTGTTAAGCGCGGCATTGAAGCCTCCGACTCAGTGTTGAAGATTCATGCTGTAATTAGACGTCAGGATTTTTCTCGCCGCAAGAGCTTAACGCGCGGATGCGCGTTTCAAAACACGAAGTTGTATCGGCCGTGGCGGGCGGCGCGCGCTCGACCGTGACCTCCCATTCAGTCAAACCGCTATCAATTGGTGACGAGTCTGTAACCAGGCGAGAAGCAGGTTCGGCTCTAGCGCGCGGTCGCGGTCCAGTCGACGCGCGCTTCAGCGTCGTTGACGTAGACGTTCATCAAGATCAGCACGGGTTTGCCGTTGCCTTCGACAGTGAGGGTCACGTACTCGCCGAAATGCGGGATGACATTGTAAGGATGCACGCCGCCGTACTCAAATCCGAGCTGATCGCCGCGCCCGAAACGGTACCAGGACTGCATCGTACCGCCGAGCAAATTGAAACCGAAGCTCATGCCTGAGCCGCCATGCCGGTGACCGGTCATTCTGAATCGAACGGTGTACGTCGTGTAGCCCGCTGGAAGCTCCATGCGGAAAGGGCAGTTCTTCTTGTCGCCGTGCCCGTGACGAATACATAAGAACGGACCCCAGCTGTTCGAATACGCCGGCGGTGGCGTCGGCGGAGCCGCGTTCGGACATCCCATCGTTCCGACGGGCCCGCACACGCCGGGGTTTCCGCACGAGTCCGGTCCATAGGTGCAGCATGCCTGGGCGCTCGGATCGTAACTGTCACAGTTACAGCCGGCGACAGGCGGATTCGGTGATCCAACTTGGGTTCCGTAGCCGCAGACGTTTCCGCAGCGGTCGGTGGCCGGCTGTCCGCACGCCACGGTGTCGAGCGGCGGAGCCTGGGAGCAGTCGATCCCGCGCCCGCGTCCGCAGTCGGCGCCGCAGTCACCGGTGATCGGCCGGTCACAAGAAATCAGGCTTGAATCAATGCCGGCGCAGCTCGGTTGCCGCGTGCCCGGACAGACGTTTTCTCCGCAGTCGTCCGCGTAGTTCGTACCGACGCAATAATCTCCGGCAACCGAACGGTCGCAAATCGAATGAGTGCCTTCCGGACAAACGCCGTTTAGACAGTCGTCCCACGGACGGACCGCGGTGCCCTGAAAGTCCCACGGATTAGCCGGCCACGGCGAAGCGGTCGGCGCCGGCATCGCATTCCGGCAGTACAGCGCCCGATCGGGGCAAATGGGAGAGTGCACGCGAAAGGTGCGGGTTTCGGTGTTCGACTCGTTGCCGCCGACGTCCACGGTTTTGAAATCGTACCGGTGTAAGTCGAATCCACGATCGGCCATATTCTGCATCGTGATGCGGGCCTGAATGGGTGAGTTGTAGGTGATGGTGTTCGCGGCCGGCGACATCGTGAGGCTTGCGCCGTCCAACAAAGGCACGTCGGGGCAGTTGCGAAAGCGCCCGGCGGGATCGCGCTCGAAAGCTCCGCCTTTGCGGCAGGTGAAAACGGTGCCGGGCTCATTTGAGTACATGTCCAAAAAGACGGTACGCCAAGCGTCGCCCGGGCCGCCGTCGCGAATGATCTGCTCGACCGTGCGGCGGTCGGTACACTGGCCATTTGGAACGTCCGCGCCGAAGCCGTTGCGCACGGCCTGCACCGTCAAGCGCGGAGGAATCACGTCCG
>DASUEL010000227.1:0-2433 GCA_036275095.1 Bdellovibrionales bacterium | reverse complement strand
TGACCGTCGAGATGATCGCGCAAGTCGCGATCTGGGTCGGTTTGCTGATGCTGTTCGGGCCGAGCCAGCTCGTGTTCACTCTTTTGATTCCGTTCTTCGCGCAAAATTATTTTGCGATGAGCTATATCGCCACCAACCATAATCTGAGCCCTTTGACCCGCGTGAACGATCCGCTCGTGAACTCGCTCACCGTAACGAACAACCCCGTCCTCGAGTTCATCGCGCTCAACTTCGGTTATCACGTCGAGCATCACATCTTTCCGATGATCAACGGGATTCACACGAAGAAGATACACAAGCTCCTGAAAAAGCATTTTCCGGATGAGTTCATTTACATGCCGAAATGGCAGGCGATCCGGCAGCTCTACCGCACGGCCCGGATTTACAAGAACTCGACGACGCTGATGAACCCCGAAACGGGGGCGACGTATCCGACGCTGAGTAAGCACGGCCTTCGTCCAGAATCCGCGCAAGCCTTGCAGCCCCAATAGATTCCCGCGAAAATAGGCGGGATGGCACAAAACGAAAACAAGATTCAAAGCTGGGACGGCGAAACGCTCTTTATCCGCTCGTGGCGCACGGCCAAGCCCGTCGGCACGATCGTCGTGACTCACGGCTTGGGCGAGCATTCGGGCAGCTATAAGTATCTCGCCGAAGGCCTGAAGGACTCGGGCTTCAGTCTTCACGCGTGGGATTTGCGCGGACACGGGCAATCCGGCGGCCGCCGCGGCGTTTTGCGCACTTGGAGCGATTACACGCGCGACCTCGTCGAGGTCGTCGACCACATCAAGAAAAACGAGCTTAAGGGCGAGCCGCTGATTCTGCTCGCGCACTCGATGGGCGGGCTGGTGCTCGTCAAGGCGCTGCTCGACCATGGCGACATGGGCGCGCGCGCGTTCGCGTTGAGCTCGCCGCTCTTCGGGATCGCCGTGCCGGTGCCCGCGATCAAGCGCAAGGGCGCGGTCGTTCTGGCGAAGCTCGCGCCTAACTTCACGATGTCGAATGAGCTAAAATACGAGGACCTCACTTCGGATCCGAAAGTCATCGCCGATCACTACGCCGATAAGCTGCGGCACGATCGCACGAGCTCGGTGCTCTATTTGCAGATGGTCGCGGCCATGGCCGATTCGCTGGCGCGCGCCGGGCAGATCAAGCTTCCAGCGCTCGTCATGCAGGCCGCAGATGACGTCATCGTCAGCCCGAAAGCCGCGCGGCAGCTCTTCGACGCGCTCGGAAGCGCGGACAAAAAGTGGATCGAGTATCCAGGTTACAAACACGAGATTTTCAACGAGTTGAATCGTCCGGCGGTGTTCGCCGACCTGAGAGCTTGGCTGTCGCGTTGGACGGTGGCGCAAGCGAGTACCGCACAGACGCATGTCCGCTGACATCATCCGGTATAGCATTCCTCTGTTTTTCACGCTGATGGGTCTTGAAATTTATCTCTCGCGCAAGCGCGGGCTCGGTTACTACCGGTTTCCTGATACGTTCTCGAATCTCTCGTGCGGCGTTTTGCAGCAGACCGCGGGCCTTGCCATCAAGATCTGGTTCATCTTTCTCTTCGATTGGGTTTACAAGAATTGGTCCTTGCAAGCCGTGTTCGGCTGGCCCGAGTGGCCGCGCACGTGGATCTATTGGATCGTCGCGTTTTTGGCGGTCGACTTTTTCTACTATTGGTTTCACCGCCTGAGCCATGGCGTGAATTTTTTGTGGGCCGCCCACGTGGTTCATCATCAGAGTGAAGAGTACAATATGGCGGTCGCGCTTCGGCAGGGCGCGATCCAGAACATTTTTAATTTCATATTCTTCGTTCCGCTGGCCGTTCTCGGATTTTCGACCGAGACGATCGCGATCTGCTACAGCGTGAATCTCATCTATCAGTTTTGGATTCACACGCGCATGGTCAAGACTACGGGCTGGGCCGAGCTGATCCTGAACACGCCCGCTCATCACCGTGTGCACCACGGCGTCAACCCGGAATACATCGACAAAAATCACGCCGGCGTTTTCATCATCTGGGATCGCCTCTTCGGGAGCTTCGCGCCCGAGCGCGCCGAGGTCGTCTACGGAATCACGACGCCGCTCAATACGTTCAATCCTTTATGGGCGCACGTTCAGCCGTTTGTCGCTTTGGCGCGCCAAGCGCGCGCGATGCCGTCGTGGCGGGACAAACTTTTCGTTTGGATCGCGCGGCCGGGGTGGCGTCCGGAGTCCATGGGCGGGACCGAAAGACCGAAGCCTGTGAGCGCCGCCACTCAGAAAAAATTCGACGTTTCCGTTTCGTCTAAAAGGTACTTCTACGTACTTTCACAATTTCTAATCTTGGTCGGTTTGTCCCTGGCCTTAGAGCCGACCTTGCGGTCGGGCCGGCTTGCACTAGCCACTGCGGGGGCCGCGCTCGTGATCGCAGGTCTCGGCTCGCTCGGCGGTGTAATC
>DASUEL010000226.1:0-2717 GCA_036275095.1 Bdellovibrionales bacterium | reverse complement strand
GAAATCGCGTCAGATCGAATATACGCATTTTAAGCCTTTCCATCCCTGATCTGCCGAAATTGGTAATCAAGTGACTATTTCGTTACCGGCCCAAACCTAGCGCCGACGCGGGTTTCCGGAGCCCCCGGAGCTTTAGCGCGTCGCCGTTGTCCATTCGTTTTGGAGAGGGAATTGCACCGTCTAAATGGACCATGTTTAGCGTGCTCCTGAAGGCCCTGTGGCTTGCGGCGTTTTCGACGTCCGTAGGCTTCAATAAAACGTCCTCGCAATCAGTCTCTCTGAAACGGGAGCTCTCGCCGTATGTTAGGGCCTACGATCTCACCACGATTGACGGTCTTTTCGGCCAGCTCAAGACGCTCCAAAACCTGAAGGGCCCCGAGGGCTTTCCACATTTCGACGAGCGCGCGGCCTGGGCCGATACGGCCAACAGCATTCCCGAGCCGATCAGCCGCCGTTTTCGCGAGATGAATCGCGTGGTGTTCGGCCAAGAGGGCGTCGTTGACCTCGTGCCCGCCGATGGCGATCTCTCGGCTCTTCATAAGCCGGGCCGTAAGATCGGCTTTCCGCGGGAGCTCTTGAAGATGAAGGCCAATGACAAGGTTCAGATGGACTTCACGCTCGCCCACGCGCTCAGCCATTACATTCATGAGCTCTACATCGTAAAATACAGCCGCGACGCGCGCAGCCCGCACGGAAACCCCAGCCGCTCGCATGACGGCTCGCTTTCTGAGAGCGCCGACTCGGCAGCCGCGCACGCGGAAGTCGACGCGATCGCCGTGGCCATTCTTTTGAAAATGGGCCACGACTCCAAGGCGCTGCAGACCGCGCTCTCAGCCGATTTCATGCGGTCGAAACATCTTGTCGACGACACGATCGGCATGAACGTAAATGAGCTGACCTCATTCAAAGCGATTCCGCGCGAGTTCCATGGCCGAATCCGCGATAATTACATCCGTCTCGTGTCCATGATCTACACGCTCTATACGTGGAAACAAAAGCAGCAGAACGCCGACGCCGATAAAGCCAGTCTCTAGGCCGGCGTCCATTTCATGAAATAACGCTGTTCATTTTCGCCGCTGACGCGGAAGCCATGCCGCTCGTAAAACCGGCGCGCGGGATTCGGGCGCAGCACTGTAAGCGCCACGGTTTTATTGATGAGTTGCGCGCGCGTGAGCAAGTCTTTGAGAATCTTGCCGCCCAGGCCGCGGCGCTGGAGCTCGGGCGCGATCAGAAGGTTCGCGAGAAAGAGCTCGTGGGGCCACTCCTCGAGCTGCAGCAAACCCGCGGGCCTTTGGTCGGCTAAGATGACCTGCAGCTCGCGCGGGTCGAACTTCTCGTCGAAGAGGCGGTCTTGTTCGGTTTGATCCCAGCCAAAGACCTGTTCGACGTACGGTCTCAGTGTTTGATGATGGAGGTCTCGCAGGAACTCGAAGTCCTCGGCTGTGGCACGGCGAAACGCGTAATTCATCAAGGCGCTTTCTTTAGCGCAGCCGCGCGATGCGGAGCTTGTATTTCTCTTCGAGCTGCTTGTTGCGGGCGTCGCCGCCCGGGGTGTTCGCGCTTTGATACACGGGCGGCACTTGCCCCGCGTTCGCGAAGAGCTCGCACACGCGGCAAACCAGAAGCTGCGCGATGACGACGCCGACGGCGGCCGACAGGGGCGCAACCCGCACGTCACTCGTCGAGATGCCGACACAGGCATCGCCGACGGGCGTGCCGGTGTCGATGACGTCGTCGACGACTTCATAAAGCTTTTTGCCCGCGCGCGACGGCACGGCTTTGGAGTGCGTAAGCGAGGTGATCGCAAACGTATAAAGCCCGGCGGCCTTCGCCTGCTCGGCGAGCTCGACGGTCACGGCATTGATGCCCGAATTGGAGATCGCCAGAAACGGCTCCCCTTTTTTGAGGTCATGAGCGTCGAAGATGATATTGGCAAGCCCGCTCAGGCGTTCCATCGGTCCCGTACGGCTCGGTCCCATATGGGGCATGAGATATTCTTCAAGCATGGCATTCACGGGAATGAGCCCGCCCGCCCGATGAAAAAGCTCTTCGGCGATCATATGCGCATGCCCCGTTCCAAAAACGTGAAACACGCCGCCGTTGTTCAAACTCTCGAAGATCTTCGTCGCGATTTTATCCATCACGGCCTGCTGCGACCGAACATGTTCGAAACATTTTTGGAGATTGGAGAAATACTCATTTTGCGCGGGTGACATTGAAAACCCCCTCGTGACAATGCTGGACCCGTGCGCCCGTAAGGTCAAGAGCTGCTCAGTGGTCAGCAGGCAGTGATCGGCAATCAGTGTCAGCAGCTTCGGAACAGTCTGCCGGAATGCCCGTTTGCCAGACTGCCTGTTTGCCAGACTGCCTGTTTGCCCGCCAACCCGCCTAGCGGCGGGTCAGTCGGTAGAGATGAGCGGCGAGCACATCAGCCTGCTTTGCGAGATGAGACATCGCTGCGCGCTCAATGTGAATAATCGCTTGCACCTCGCGGCATGAACCAAACGCCGTATTGTAGAATTTCTGCCGATCAGCTTCGGTCGGCTTCGCTGAGCCCTCCGCGAGATTTAACGCGATCGATGATGATGCGCGTACTAACTGCGTTTTGATGTAGCCCGGCAGGGTGACGGCCTTGCACTTTTCATGAAGCTCAACTGCCAGGTTGTACGTGCGGAACTGAGTCAACATAAGGTCTCCTTTTTTCGAACCTCACGGAA
>DASUEL010000225.1:0-2796 GCA_036275095.1 Bdellovibrionales bacterium | reverse complement strand
ACCGGCTGGCGCAAGACTGCGTGGTGAACGCGCAACCGCGCGCCGACAGCCGCCCGCTGTATGTTTTGCGCGCGGGCCGCACGTTGTGGGTCGAAAAGCTGAACGCCCGCTGGTTTTTGGTTTACCGCCAGACGAGTGTTGGGTTCATGAGCCCGCGTTGTTTCGGCGAGACGGGCCCTCAAGTCGGCCAGCTGAAGTGAAGCCGATTAGCGGTGGGTTCGCTCATCGGGGGACAGCACGTCTCGGGCCTTGCAGTAATCAGACTTCGAGGCTCCGTCGGGGCCCAACAAGTGAATGTAATGTTCCACCGAATTTCGGTAGGCCGGGTGAGGCGTTCTCTTGGCGAACGCCTCGAGGCTCGCCTTTTCTTCCTTGAGCCCCAGATAGCTGATCATGGTCGCCGCCTTCCCGGCCCTGTGATCGTTCGGAGCTTCGAGCGCCGAGACGAGCAGCCACCTGAGCGGACGTAAATCGCGGTCGAACGCTCTACGCTCGCAAAGCTTCATGGTTCCGTAGTCGAGTTTATCCCGCCGCTTGAGCTCGTTGCTCTCGACGAGTTTACCCAGCGCGAACCAGGCCTCGGTCGCCACGTTTGGATCGCGGTCGCTCAAGTGAGGAACGATCCACGCGATGGCGTCGGCTTCATTCGTCGCAGCCAGCATTTTGAGGCCTTCCATTCTTGTTCCTGAATTTTCGGAGGTCAGCTTGCGGACGGCGCCGGCGTAATCGAGCGCGATGGCTTTATAATCGAGCCCGTTGAAGAACTTTACGAACTCATCGTACCGGGGGCTGGGTTTATCAGATGTATTTTTCGGAGGGAGTGGCCGGTCGTAAGGAATCGGCTGATCTTTCTTGGCGACGTTCGCATCCTCGGCCTTAGCCGCGACTTCCTTATCGAGGGCGGCGATATCCGAAGCCGCATTAGCAAGGGGTCTCGTGAGATCGCAGATGTGAGTATGATAGGTCTTAAAATCGGTCCGGCTGAGTGTCGCGAAAACCAAGTACTCGGTGCCTTTCTCGAAATTGTAGCCGAGCTCACCAACCGAAGTTTGCACGGTCATCCGCTGTTGTTTGGAATCCCCCTTCCACACTTTTGAAACCGAAAACTCCACCGTCATGACCGTCGAACGATTCAGTGACACGGCCTTTCCGGCGAAAATCAGGTCGGCCGTCTTCAGATAACCCCGCGAAGGATCGGCAGGGAGACAGGAACTTGCGAACGCGGCCGCGGGCGAACCGAGGCCGGCCCAAAGCGCGGCGATAACCCAGATTATTTTTTTCATCGAGAACCCCCTCAGAAATGTTGGCATCAAATTTCGCGAATGCAAGAGGCATTTCCCGGTGCTGGACAGGCCCGCCGATCCGGCAGAAGATTCATGATTGAGTGGAGGTCCTAAATGTATCTCTTCAAGCAAATCGCGAAGGCTGCTCTCGCTTTCGCGCTCGTCCTCGCCGCCTCAGCGGCTTTTGCTCAACCAAGCTCAATAAGCTTTCACGGATATTGGCTTAACAAGGATGGTTCGGTTGGATTTGGAGCGGGTAAATCGATCGATTGGAAAACCGAAGCAAAAAAAAACATAAAGGGGATGAACGCGGAATGGCCCACGCCCGAAGAGCTGAGAAAGCTTCCGCGCGGCCATTGCCCTGGTAAAGACAACTCCGAGGCGGAGAGCGCAACACAACCGAAATTAGAGCCAAGCGCCACCTACAAGGTTCAATTGTCGGCTCTAGAGGATCAGCTCTTTTACGCTTTGGACGCCAAAGGATATACGGAGCTTAAATTACAATCTATAGACGGTCATCGATGCTACCCCTCCAACGAGAATTACGAGCTTGAGAGTGAAGAGGCGATAAGAGATTTCGGCGGCGTCACCGCAAAGCCCGTCAACGGCATCAAATTCTCAGTTCCGGGCTTTGTCGTCGCATCTAAAAAGGATGCCAAGATTCAATTCAAAAAAGTTGAAGCGAAACATCTTAAGGTGACACCGGATTGGATATTGGTTTTTGAAGACGAAAAAGCGAAGCTGCAAGTGCCCTTTCCCGAGTATGACGCCGCTCCAAAACTCGAGGGAGCATTCGTTTTGAGCATTAGGAACACGGAGCGCTATTTAGTTACTTTTTGGGATGCAGGAGGCTGTGATACCACTCCCGTCTATCGAATTAAGGGTCAAAAGCTGATCAACGTTGTGGAACCGTCGGGTTGCCACTAATTGAAGGCTAACGCTGGAGGAAACGTCTGCAATATGGAATTTTTCAAAAAATTATTTCTCGTTGGACCCATCATTATTGTCTCAATGATCGCCCATGCCAAAACAGAGATCCAGCCGGATCCAAAATTATTCGAATGTGTGAGTCATACGGATTGCATAAATGTCGATACGCACTGTGGAGATTGCTGTCGATACGTCAGCATAAACCGAAAGTTCAAAGAGAAATATTACAGCAAGAAAAAGAGAGCCTGTGCGAATTCGGATGCGACAAAATGCGACTGCGCAGCACCGCCCGAAGAGAACCATTCCCAGTGCATCGACAAAGAGTGCGCGGTGAGTCCCGGTTTTTAGACGATTGCGCCCCGAACAACATCAAATTGCGAGCGAACCGGTTATTGCCGGCGGCCGCGCTCCCGCTTCGGGAGTGATTCCATGGTACGCGGCGTGATCCGTTCCGGCACGGGTAACGGCAGGAAAGAAATTGCGCGATCTCGGTAATCGAGATCCCCAACGGAAATCAGGGCACCAGATGCCGTCGTTGCAAGAAGCATTTCCGCCCGCTACCGTTTAGAAAATGAAAACGCCG
>DASUEL010000224.1:0-5785 GCA_036275095.1 Bdellovibrionales bacterium | reverse complement strand
GTGCTCGAAGAGCTCGCGGGAGCGAAACGTGTCTGACGCCCAATCGCGCCAGGTGGAGTTCTTCAAGCGCGCAAAATCCGGTTTTTTGCACATGTCCGCGCGCTCGATCGTCACCTTCGGTTTGCAGACGGCCTCGGTGCTGGTGCTCGCCCGTTTTCTCGAGCCCGAAAGCTACGGTTTGTTCGGCATTTTGTACGGCTGGGTCGCGGCGCTCTCGTTTTTGACCGATGTCGGGGTCGGAGGGTCGCTCGTGCATCAAATCGACGCGCCCACCGCGCGAGAGCTGCGCGCCTTTTTCGGGCTCAGGCTCGTGCTCGGCATGGCGACGGCGCTTGCGCTTTGGCTCCTGGCGCCCGCGATATTGAACTACTATGGCGTACCGGAGCACGACGAGTATCGCTGGATGGCGCTGCTGCTGCCAATTTCGGTTTTGTCGACAGCCCCGCGAACGACGCTGGCGCGAAAATTCTCGTTTCGCGAGATCGCGCGCATCGATCTTTACGCATCGGTCGCGGCCTATGGCGCGCAAATTTCGGCTGCGATCGCCGGCGCCGGGGCCTGGTCACTCGTCATCGGTGTCGCCGCCCGCGGGCTCGCAGACGCGCTTCTGAGCAACTATTATTCGATCCGGCAGGAACGCTTCGTGATCTGGCCTGGGCTTGAGTTCGCCAGCCTCAAACGTCACTTCAACTACGGTGTGCTCTACCAGCTCAACGCCGTCGTGACCGCCAGCCGAACGATCGTCATACCGCTCGTCGCCAAGCAATTTCTCGTGCTCGATCAGCTCGGGCTTATCTTCTGGATCGCGGGTCTCGTGAGCATTCCGTTCATTTTCGCGAGTACGTTCAACGGCTCGTTCTTTCCGGTGCTCTCGCGCCTTCGCGACCAGCCGGCCGAAGCGCGCGCCGCCGCCTCGGGTGCGCTCCCAAAAGTCATACTTGGTTTCGGCTTCATCTATGGACTCGGTGCCGCCGCCGGGCCTCACTTGATCCCGCTGCTCTTCAGCGCCAAGTGGCACGCGGCTTCCTCGCTCATTCATCTCGAAGCGCTTGCGGCCGGGCTTGCGACCGTTCGCTTTCTAGGCAATACGATCTTGACGGCGATGGGCCGGCCGGGGCTTCGAGCCGCGCTCGAGCTGAAGACGATCGTGTTCACGGCGGCGGCAATGTATTTGTTCGGGAGCCGATACGGAATGCACGGCTATTACTACGGTTTCATTCTGGCCGAGGCGGCCGCGCTCGCGCTGACCGCGTGGTCGTGCCGGGCTTGGCTCGATCTAAGAGTCTTCAAAAGGTTCACCGCTTCGATCGCCGCTGCGGCCTGCGGATTCGGCGCGACGAGTGCCGCGACGGCTTCGCTCCCGTTCGCCATGCTGGTCTTCGCCGCCGTGTTCACGGCGGTCGCGCTCGTGATCGACCCGCGCATCATCGGAGAATTCAGACTGAACGCAAGGAGAGTGAGCTCATGAAATCACGGCTCGTCAAGGCGCTGAAGCGAAGAATCGCGTATCCCACGCTGTCAAAATGGCACCCGTCAGTCGAAGTGAAGACCGACAGCGCCCGGCTCAAGGTCGATTTGCGTGATCACGTCATCGCGCGCTTCTTATATCTGGACGGCGTATATGAGCCCGAGTTTCAACAGCTCTTCCGGCTCATGGGGCTCGACGGGGCCGTCTGCGTCGATATCGGCGCGAACCTCGGCCTGCACACGGTCGAGCTCGGCGCGCGCGCGGGCGCGCGGGGCCGCGTCTACGCGTTCGAGCCGTCGCGCCACAACTTCGGGCTATTGCAGGAAAATATTGCACTCAACGGGCTCAACAACGTCACCGCCGTTCATGCCGCCCTCAGCGATCGCGAAGGCACGGCCCGGCTGCGGCTTTCGGCGACGAACTTCGGCGACCATCAAGTGGCAACCGCGGGCACCGGCGGCGCGTACGAGGAGATTAAGCTTACGACCGGCGATGCCGCTCTCGCCGGCGAGAGCGAAGGCCGCGTGAAGCTCATTAAGATCGACGTTCAAGGGCATGAGTATCAGGTCATGCAAGGCCTCACGAAGACGCTCGCGCGCAATCGCGACGTTTTCGTCATGATGGAGGTCGCGCCCGGTCCGCTGAAAAACGCGGGGAGCTCGGGCGAGCAGCTCATGCGCTGGATGAGCGATCAGGGCTTTCACGGGTGGGAGTTTCATCCGCATCGCATTCTGCCGGTCTCTTCGCCGTGGGCTTACGACCTGATCGACGTCACGAAAGACGTCAACGTCTTGTTCTGCCGCGACCGAGAGAAGCTGCTTCGGCTTCTCGAAACGTGGCGGGGCTGTCAGATTCCGAGAAGCGGGTAAAGAACGCCGGCGTATTTCTTCGCGGCGTGATCCCAGGTATAGCGCTCGGCCGTTCGGCGCGCCTCGCGTTTCAAGTTCTTGCGCTCGTCTTCGTTTTCGATCACGCGCGTGAGGCACGCGGCGATGGCGCTCGTGTCGGCGGGATCGCCGAGGAGCAGGCCGTCGGTTCCGTCGCTGATCAGCTCCGAGGCGCCGGCGAGTTTCGTCACGATGGGGGGCAGCCCGCACGCCATCGCTTCGGTGATGACCATTCCGAATGGCTCGTAAAGTGTTGGCAGCAAAAACGCATCCGACGCCTGATATACTTTGCGAATGTCTTTCGTATGTCCTTTGAATATGACCGAATCGGCGACACCCGCGCGCCGGGCTTGCTCTTGAAACGCGCCGGTTTGGCCGCCGCCGACCGCGAGCAGGACCGCTTTCGCTCGGGAACCGGGTGAAAGCTTCGCCCAAGCCTCGATTGCGGCGCCGAGGCCCTTGCGTTCGAGCGCGCCGACGAACGCGATGATGATTTTGTCGTGCGGCAGATCGAGCTCGGAGCGCAGCACGCGAACCGCGGCCGCGTTATCGGCCGGCTTGAAATGAACGGGATCGACGCCATGGTGAATGACGTGCACGTTGTCGTGAATTCCGTAATACTCTTGGAGCTCGCGTTTCACGACCTCCGCGATCGCGATGTAGGTTTTGGTTTTCGTGTACGCGAGCTTTTCGGTCGCGATGTCGAACTCGCTCACACCGCGATGATAGAGCCGCCGCAAAGCGGCCTTCGCGGTCGAGCCCGGAAACGCCAAGTGCGGGTGCTTCGCGCGAGCGGCCTTCCACGCGGCGTGCAGAAACTGTACTTGCACGACGTCGCTGATGAGCGTGCAGGCGCCGGTCGCGTGAATGAGCGGGCGCCGTTCGCGGCTCCAGCCCGGAAGTGCGCCGGTGAGCAGCGCCGTGTGCAGATAGAAGAGCGACGCCCGCAGGGGAAAGGGTTTTCGAATGTCGGGACGAATGTGAAACCAGCGCGCGTCGCCCCAGCCCGCAGCCCGCTCCGGCTGCCCAAGACCTGCATCGAAAAACGTGAACGAATAAAGATCGACGCCGACGTCGCGGCTCAGGCGGCGGGCGATCTCGAGAGTCGAGCGCGAATGGCCCTCCCAAGGCGTCAGGTCGTGCAGCACGAACGCCAAGCGCCGATTCACAAAACCTCCTCGAAATGTTTCAGAAGCCGCTCGATGTGCGCCTCGGTGCCATAGCGCGCGGCCGCGTTTCGCGCGCCTTGCGAGTAGCGCGCGTACGCGCCTGGGTCGGCAAGCACCTTGTTGAGCGCCGCCGCGAGATTCGACGTCCCGTTCGCGCCGGCTTCGGCGAGCTCGCCGTTGACGCCCGGCTCGAGCCAGTCGGGAATTCCGCCGAAGCGATACGCGATCGAGGGCACGCCGAACGCGCCGGCCTCGACACCCGAGAGTCCGAACGGCTCGGGCCAGGTGCTCGGCATCGCCAGCAGGTGGGCCTCGCGCAAAAGCCGCTCGCGGTTTTCGGCGGTGACCCAGCCGTGCAAAACGGCGTCGACTCCGAGCTCGCGCGCGGCAAGCTCGATCGCCTCGCGATCGGGGCCGCCTCCCGCCACGTGAAGACGAAGCTTGAACGGGCCGTGCCGCTGGGCCTCGTGAACCGCGCGCACGAGTTCGACGCCGCCTTTCAGCGGCGTCAGCCGCGATAAGAATAGGATTTCGGCTCGGCCCACGGGCGGCGCTTTCGGGGCTGACTGTGGAACTTCGATGGTCAGCGGATACGGCAGCACATGAACGGGTGTGGCCGTGTGCCGCCCGTACTCCGTCTCCATGAAGCGGCTCGCGACGAGCACCCGCCGAAAGCGCCCGAGGTTACGGTTGGCGCGAGCGGCTTGCCGATAGAGCACTGCGGCCTTGAGAAGATTGCGGCCGCCGCAGCCGTGCGGGAGATAGGCCGCCAGGCAGCGGAACGAAAGTACACGCGAGCAGGGTTCGCCTGGGTGGTCCTTCCAGCGCTTGGTTCCGGAGACGCAGGTCGCGAAAAAATTGTGTGCGTAGAGGACGGTGGGGTAACTCCTCGCCAGCTCGCCTTCGAGTGCCGAGTCGGAGAGACCATGCGTGTAAACCACATCTGGCTTGAACGAAGCGATGCGCCCGAGCGGCTCCATCGCCGTGAGTGAATGCCCGCGCACGCCGAACGCCTCATCGAGCGCCCGCTCGTTCGAGCCGAGTCCGTCGTGCTCCCAGCAGAACAGCAGTTCGTGGCCGAGAGACGCGAGCCGCGGCATCAACACTCGAAGATACGATTCGGCGCCGCCGGCGACGCGCCTGTGGGGGGTTGCAATCGCGATTCTCACAGAAGCTCCTTGAGCACGCCGTTGAAGCGCTCGCGAAAAACGCGCGACGAGAACCGGCGCTCCACGGTCTTGCGGCCCTCGCGGCCGAGCCGCGCGCGTAGGGTTTCATCCGCCAGCACGCGCGCGACGTGGCGGCCGAGCTCCGCGGTGTCGCCCGGCGCGAACAGCAGTCCATCGGACCCATCGGTCACGATTTCGAGTACGCCGCCGTCGCGCGAGGCGATCACCGGAACGCCGCAGGCCATGGCTTCGATCAGCACGCGGCCGAACGGCTCCGGTTTGGTCGAGGCGTGCACCAAGAGATCGAGGGAATTGTAAACGCGAGGCATGTCGTTGCGAAAGCCCGCGATGCGAATGTGCGTTTCGAAACCTGACTCTTTGATCAGGCTCTCGAGCTCGGCGCGCACGCCGCGCTCGCCGGTCGTGTCGTAGATCTCGTCGCCGACGATCACGAAGTGCGCACGGTGGCCGGCCCGCAGTGCGTCCGCCGCCGCCGCGACGAACTCGCGCTGGCCCTTCCAGCGCGTGAGCACGCCGCAGATGCCGACGACCGGGAGGCCGTCGCCCGCGCCGAGCTCCCGCTTTACATTCAGCGCAGGGTCGGGCCTAAACGCGTCCGTGTCGATTCCGTTGTAGACCACCTCGGCTGAAGCGCCATACGAGGCCGCAGTCGCCCGCGAGTTCGCGATGACTTTAGGGCGGGCCGCAAGCTCCAAGGCCCGCATGAGGGCGCGCGTTTTGCCCGGGCCGAAGATATCGCGCAGATGCCAGAGCACCCGCGCGCCGGCGAGCGGTCCGGCCGCGGCGCCCAAAATGTGCATTTTGATTCCGGTCGTGTGAAGCACGCGCGCCTTGCGCGCTCGCAAGAGCCGTACGAGCCGGCTGAGATAGGCGAGGCCCGAAGGCGAGCGCAAAAGCGCCGCCGCGAGCGATGAGGCCCACTGGCGGCGGGACGCCTCGAGCAAATGCCGCGGAAGCTCGAGCACCTCGAAGGCGAAGCCGCGGGTCGCGAGCTCGCGCAAGAGCGGGCCCTCTGCTTTCGGAACGATCACGAACGGATCGGCCAGGCCCGCGCCGCGGACCGCCTCGAGA
>DASUEL010000223.1:0-3590 GCA_036275095.1 Bdellovibrionales bacterium | reverse complement strand
GCTGAAAAAGAAGGGGGCCGAAAAACTCATTCGCGCGAAGACCGGGCTCGTGATCGATCCGTACTTTTCGGCCTCGAAGCTGCGCTGGGTGCTCGACAATGTGATCGGTGCGAAAGAAAAAGCCAAAGCCGGCCGCCTCGCGTTCGGAACCATCGATTCTTATCTCCTCTGGAAGCTCACGGGCGGGCGGGTGCACGCGACCGACGTGTCGAATGCATCGCGCACTCAACTGATGAACATTCACACGGGCGAGTGGGACCAAAAACTTCTCGACCTATTCGGCGTGCCCGAATCGCTGCTGCCTGAGATTCGCCCGTCAAGTGGCGTGCTCGGCGAAACGAAGGGCCTGTCATTTTTGAACGACGGCATCGCGATCGCCGGCATGGCCGGTGACCAGCAATCCGCGCTGTTCGGCCAAGCGTGCTTCAATCCGGGCGAGGCGAAATGCACGTACGGCACAGGAAGTTTCCTGCTGGTGAATTCGGGCAAAAAGGCGCCTGCGCCGAAGTCGGGCGTGCTGACGACGGTCGCATGGAAAATGCAGAACGACAAACATCTCACGTACGCGCTCGAGGGGAGCGCGTTCATTTGCGGCGCGGCCGTGCAGTGGCTGCGCGACGGGCTCGGGCTGATCGGCTCAAGCTCCGAAATCGAGGCGCTCGCGAAGTCGGTGCCGTCGAGCGAAGGCGTCGAGTTCGTTCCAGCGCTCACGGGGCTCGGAGCGCCGTACTGGAGCCCTGAGGCCCGTGGCGTAATCGTCGGTCTCACGCGTGGAAGCACCAAAGGGCATCTCGCGCGCGCAACACTTGAGGGCATGGCCCTGCAAAACGTCGACTTGCTGCTCGCGATGCAAAAAGATCTCGGCAAAAAGGTCGCCGTGATGAAGGTCGACGGTGGCGCCTCGGCGAACGACTTGCTCATGCAGATGCAGTCGGATTATCTCGGCATCAAGCTCGTGCGCCCATCGCAGATCGAAACCACCGCGGCCGGCGCCGCCTATCTCGCGGGCATCGGCGTCGGCCTCTGGAAAAACTTCGCCGACGTCACGCGCATTTGGAAACGCGACCGCGATTTCACTCCGCATTTGAACGCGAAAGCACGCACAGTCCGCTTGAAAAGCTGGCGGCTCGCGGTTTCGCGCGCGCTCGTGCACGAAATCGATAAGCGTGCCAAACTTTGATGGGCGGCGAATCACGTCCATCTGGCACTTGAAATCGCGCCGGAGTCGCACTAAGAAGAGCGCATGCGGATTTTCAGCTTTTCATTCTTGGCTGCTGCCCTGCTATGTTCGGCGGCGCACTCGGCGCCGGCCGGCGCTCAAGCGGCTTTGAATCAGGTGACGGCGATTTCATACAACATTCGTCACGGTCGCTGGCCTGAGGGCGTAGACACACTGAAGAATATCGCGGAGTTTTTGCGAGCCCAGCGCGCCGATATCGTTTTTTTGCAGGAACTTGATAAAGGTACGCTTCGGTCAGGGGGCGTGAATCAGCTCCGGATTCTGTCCGAGCTTTCTGGTTACGCCCATGTTCGGTTCGCAAAAGCCATCGATCTCGAAGGGGGCGCTTACGGCATTGGAATCGCTTCGAGGTATCCGTTCGAGGACTACGAAGAGATTCCTCTGGAAGTTGCGCGCACCGGCGAATGGTATGAGGCCCGGGTCCTTCAACTCGCGCGGATTCGGGTCGGCGCCCATATTCTGCTTATCGGGAATACTCATTTACATGTTCCGGAGGCGTACAATCTCGCGCAAGCAGAACTTCTGACGCGGATTCTGAGGACGCGGCTCGCGCCGGGACAGGCCGTGCTTTTGGGCGGAGATTTCAATGCGCGGCCAGGCAGTGCCACCTACGAGCACTTGAATTCTTTTCTATCGGACGCGGCCGTCGGATTTTGCGAACACGACTGGCGGATTGACTACTTCTTCACGCGCCTTTTGAAAACAGCAGGTTTCGCTGTGCCGAAGATCGGGCACTCCGACCATTATCCAATTACCGCCATCTTCGAATTCCCGAACTGATATATTTAGCGGGCCACGTTCCACCAGAGATCGCCATCTTCGGCGTATCTTTCGATGAACGGCCATAATTTCGCGTCGTAAAACACGTTTGACGGAACGGGCGCCGGTTTGTCGGCCGGCTCGTGAGACGCCATGGACGCATCGAACATCGTCGCGCGCGGGAGCTCGCGCACGTTACGAATGCGAAGATCATCGGCCGGAAGGACACGCACGTTCACGGAACGAATTTGCACCGACGGCGGCAGAATTTCGCTGAACGTTTTTGCCAGCGTTCCGCTTCCGACTGGAAGCCAGAGCCTTCTCGGATGGCCGCCGAGCTCGTGGCGGATGCGGTTCCACTGCGTGCGCAATTGGCGCCGCAAGTGCCTTCGAAAGGCCGGGCTGTCGAATCCAAGTGGAACCTTGAGGCGGCCCGGGGCTTCGGCGGCCAGCCCCGCCGCTCTCCGTTCCGCCTCCTGCAATGTCGGAGCGAGCTCAACTTCGGCGCCATAAGAACGCGCCAAAGTCGTGAATGGATGAGGTTTGAGGTCGCGCCGCGCGCCTGAGGCATCGGCTTCGCAGACGAGCAGACAGCGCAGACCGAGGTGCAGGCAGCTGTACGCCATGGCGACTTGGGCGAACCCCGAGAAGGGGCTTGCGTAGACGAACTCGTCGTAACCGCGAATCTGCATTTCGGCGAGATACGGGGCGGCCGCGCGCTGCTTGGTACCCGCTGGAAGAAGATCGTCGCGAACCACGGTGATCGCGCGGCCATTCACGGCCAGGCGGTCGAGAATGACGGGCGGCGAGAGACGCCGTGGGAGCGGCTTCGCGGCCGTCGATTGCGAGCGTGAGGCTGGAAGCTGAACGTGCATGAGATCCTCCCTTCGTGGGCTTCAGACCTACTTCCACGACGAGCTGCGCGTCCATTTGCAAGATTGAAACAGGTGTTTCTGTTCTGTACCCATGCCCGCGCTGTCGGAAGCGGCTTACGGACCTTGATCCAATTTTTGCTGATAGCCTCTTCTATAGCGGCCGCTTCGGGTTAACATAATATTTCAAGACCGGTTTGTTGCCTGAGGGAGTTGGATGAGCTCGAAGAAGTTTGTACTGTCGGTTGTCGAGGATGAGCCAATGCGGCCGTTGTATCGTGCGCCAGAAAAGACCACCGAGGTTTGCCGGGTTTGCCAGACGCAAATGATCGTCGTGGCCGATTACTCCCAAGTCATGTGCCCCGACTGCGGAAACGTCGTCGTCCTGAACCTCGGCGGCGGCGACCACCCGGACCGCGCGGCCTGACCCTAGCGCACACGACCTGCTATCGCTGGAAAGCGGGCGAGGACTACTGTGTGACCGGAAGTTATGAAGTACGGAATCTTCCGACGATCATCATCGACAGAGTTGAACCCAGCGGAAACGTCGGCCTCTGATTTTTCCGAAAAGAGGGAGCGCGCAGCTCCCTCTCGGTCACTACGAATTACTTCAATAGGATCGGATAATTTTCGCCGAAGTTGCTGTCCCAGCCGGCTTGCGGGTCGAACACGTTTGCTCGGTTCGTGAACGCCAGTTTCAGCGCGTACCAGCGGGTTCC
>DASUEL010000222.1:0-5002 GCA_036275095.1 Bdellovibrionales bacterium | reverse complement strand
TCGGCCCGTTCCTGGCGGCCGCGGCCCTGCTGTTCCTGTTTGGCGGCAGCCGGCTCGCGGAGTGGTACTTCAATCTTTTTATCCCAGCCCTCGAGGTCCAGTAGGCCACAAATCCAGACTGGACGTACTCACGCCGGTTTGAAATAATTCATGAATATAATTGGGGAATTATCAACTTCGCGCGCGCGGCTAAGACATAAGGCGTAAATGTTCTTCAAGAGCAAAAAGGTCATCGGACTGGATATCGGGTCGAGCACGATTAAAGCGGCTGAACTCGAAGTTCGCGGCGACAGCGCCACGCTGCTTTCGTTCGGCGTCGGCCGTACGCCCGCGGGCTCGGTCAATGGCGGCGAGATCAACGATACGACCTCGCTTTCGACCGCCGTGCAATCGCTCGTCGCGGAGCTCGGAACCAAGCGCAAAGCAATCGCTACCGGCATTTGGGGCTCGGCCGTCATCATCAAAAAAATCAGCCTACCGCGAATGGAAGCGAGCTTGATCGGCGAGCAGATCCGATGGGAGGCCGAGCAATACATTCCCTTCGACATCAACGACATCAATCTCGAATTCTACGTACTCAAGAAGCCGAATCAGAATCCGGAGGCGATGGAAGTTCTCCTGGTCGCGGCCAAAAAAGAGATCGTTTTCAAATACGCCGAGACGATCGAGACGGCGGGACTTCAGTGCTCGGTTCTCGACGTGAGCAGCTTTGCACTGGCGAACTGCTTTAGTTTCAACTACGAGCTCCCGGCCGGCGCCATCGCGGGGCTTTTGGACATCGGCTCCGGCGTCAGCAACTTCGTCGTGATGGATAACGCCGAAATCGTTTTCTGCCGGGACATTCCGGTCGGAGGCTCGACGTACACCGGTGAAATCCAGCGCAATATGGAAATCAGCGCCGAAGAAGCCGAGCAGCTCAAGATTTCGGCGGCGCAAGGCCAAGCCACTCCGGCGCAGGTTCAGGACGTCATCACGGCCACCCACGAAGCGTTTTGCGACGAAGTCCGCAGAACTTACGATTTTTACGTGGCGACGGGGTCCGACACGCAGATTCAGAAGCTATTCGTAACGGGAGGCGCGGTCGGCACGCCCGGCCTGCTCGAGCGTATTTCGCAGACACTTCAGGTGCCGGCGGAAATCTTCAACCCTTTCGCGAATCTGAAATACGACACCCGAAGGTTCACGCCCGAATACATTTCGAGCATATCGGCATTCAGCCCCGTCGCGATCGGACTGGGGCTGCGTAAAGTGGGTGACCGGTGATCAAGGTCAATCTGCTCAACAGTTACACTGGCGGCACATCGGTCGTTTCGCCGAGTGGAACGGTAGCACCCTCACGCACCGAGGACATGGGCGGCGGCAGCGTCTACAAGGCCCCGCGCGCGAGCTCGTCCGCTCAGGTCGAAGCCGGCCTGAAGATCGTCGGAATTTTTATCCCGCTGATTCTCTTGATCGGCTACGAAACTTACAATACCGATCAACTCAAATCCGAAGAGGCGAAGGTCGCTGCCGAGCTGACCGCGGCCCAGTCGCGCATCCAGTCCCTCAAACCGCAAGTCGAAGCCGTCAAACAATTCCAAGACAACAAAGCTCAGCTCGAGTCGAAAATAAACGTGATCCGCACGATTTCACGCGAGCGCCTGAAAAACGTCAAGGCGCTGGATGCGCTTCAAAACATCATGCCACCAAAGTGCTGGCTCACCGAGCTGAAGATCAAGGGCACGATGGTGTCCTTGAAAGGCCTTGCGATCGAGGATGTCGACGTGTCCCAGCTCATGGCCGGGCTTGAAGAGAGCGTCTATTTCGCTCAAGTGAACTTGAAAGGCGTCGAGTCCCAACGCGACAAAGAAGGCGTCCTGAAGAAGTTCGACATCGAAGTCTTTTTGGAGAATATGTAGTGGACGAGTTAGTCGACCGGCTTAAAACCATCCCCCCGCATTTTCTCGTCGCCGGCGCGTTCGGCCTCGCGCTGCTTTACTACTTTCTCTATTTCGACTCGGGCGAGGCGATCACCGCGCGAATCAACGCCAAGCGGGCGGAGCTGGCCTCAGTACAAAAAGATCTATCCGATACTGAAGCCGTGATCGGCGACCGGCAAAAGTTCGAGCAAGAGTACAACCGCGTTTCCGATCAGTTTCGAGCGGCGATCGAGTATTTGCCGTCGAACTTCAACATCCAGAGCCTGCTCAAACAAATTTACAGCGAAGCGCGCTCCGCCGGAATCGAGCTCGATCGCACGGCGCCTCAGCAGAACCGGGGTCCGGCGCCCGACGGCCAGTTCTATCAGGAGCTGCTGATCGACGTGACGCTGACGGGAACCTATCCTCAGCTCACGCTCTTCTTGTCGTACATCTCGAGATTGCAACGGATCGTGAATATTCGTGACATTGAGCTCATCACGGTTCGTGTCGTCGATGGAACGCAGTTCTTGTCCATGAAGGGTACGCTCGTTTCGTACCGCTACCTGGAGGGCAAGTGAAGAGGCGTTTGGCTCCGGCGGCAATCGTGCTGTTTCTCGCGGGCGTTGCGGGCGCGCAGACGACGGATCCGGCGATGGCGCCGCCCGCCGGAGTGCCGCCTCCGCCGCCCCTGCCGGGGCAAGCCGCGCCCGCTAATCAGCCACAGGGAGCCGTGCCGCCGCCGCCGCCTTTGCCGGGCCAGGTTCCCGCTCCCGGATCCGCAGCGGCCCCCGCTCCGGGAGGCGGCGCGAACGCCGCGCCCGCTGATTCGACGAAAGGCGAGGAAGTCAGGACCATCCTCCAGGGAATTTTCGAAGACTACAAATACGACCCCGTCGGAAAACGCGATCCGTTCTCGCCGTATCTCGCGCCGAAGGCCGCCGCCGAGTGCGGGCCGTTTCAGGATTGCGACACGGGAGCGCTCGAAAGATTTGCTTTAGATCAACTTAAGTTAGTTGGTATAATTTGGGATGTTAAGACACCGAAGGCCATGTTCACGGACCCGGGCGGAAAGACTCATGTCGTGAACGAACAGGACAAGGTGGGCCGCAATAACGGATATATTGCGGAGATCAGAGAAGGCGAGGTCGTCGTCATCGAGAAGTTTTATAATCTCGGTCGGTTCACGTACCAGACGCAGGTCTTGAAGCTTCAGCGAGAGTAAGTTTGAACCAAGGAGGGTTCGAAATGAAAAGGTGGCTTCTGCGCGCGGCGCTCTTGGTGAGCCTTGCTGCCTGCACCAACGGAAAGCAGCCGGATACCATCTCAGACATCGAGCTCCCGGAGGACGACGGCTCGGGCTCTCAACAAACCGCACAGCTTGAAGTCCCAGACGCGGCGGCCGCCGAAACCATCGATGCCGAGGATGTCTCTCCCACCGAAGAGCTCGTCGAAAACGAGGGTGACACGGCTTCCTCGGGCCCCGCCGAGACTCCGCCGGCCGACGCTCCGGCGGTTCGGGTCGTAGGCCTCGATTTCAAGGGCGGCGAAAACGGCGGCACCATCATCATTCGCACGACGGGGCAAGCCTCTTATACGACCCGCACGAACGAATCGAATCAACAATTCATCGTTGAAATCGCGAATGCCGAGTTACCTGTCAAATACCGCCGGCCCTACAACACGAAAGAGTTCAGCGGCCCGATCGCCGGCATCCAGGCCTACCAAAAACCCGGAACGCGCACCGCCCGTTTCGTCGTGCAGCTGAAAGAGTCGATCGATCCGCTCGTCATGCAAGACGGCAACATTCTCCGGATCGCCGCCTCGGGAGAGGGCGGCGGCGGAAGCTTCACAGAAGGCGGTGGCGGAGGCGGCAGCGGCGCCGGCGAAGCGCAGAGCTTCGCGGTGACTTCGACGGATAAAACCGGCGTCGACGGGCGCATTCTTTCGAACAGCAATCTCGACGCGTTTCTGCTCGGTCAGTCGAAGTTCTACGGCCGGAAAATCTCGTTCCAGGTCAAAGACGCCGACGTACGCGACGTTTTCAACTTCCTCGCCGAAGAGAGCGGACTCAACATCATTCTGAGTGACGAGGTGACAGGCAAGATCACGGTCAAACTACGTAAAATTCCGTGGGATCAGGCGCTCATCACGATTATGAAGTCGCGCGGCTTGGGTTACGTGCGCCAAGGAAACATTCTCAGAATCGCGCCACTGGTGAACCTGCAGCGCGAAGCCGACGCCGCCCGCACCGTGATCGAGTCCCAAACGAAGCTCAAGCCGGTACGCGTGCGCGTGTTCCCGGTCTCCTACGCGAAGGTGAAAGACTTAGAGCAGCAGTCTCGCGACTTCCTGAGCGAGCGTGGCCGGGTCCGCGCGGATGAGCGCACCAACTCGCTGATCGTCAACGATATCGAAGACAACTTGGAACGTATCGCGAAGCTCATCACGATTCTCGATACTCAGACGCCGCAGGTGCTGATCGAATCGAGAGTCGTCGAAGCCCGTCAGTCTTTCGTGCGCCAGGTCGGCGTGAATTGGAGTTTCAGCGGCGATCTCATCGATTTGGGAACGAACTCCAACAACGTACCGCTCGGCTTCCAGCTTTCGGGCAGTGCGGGTGGCACGCCTTTTCAAGGCGCGACCGGCAACCTCAATCTACAGTTGGGCACGCTGGATTTTCTGGGTGACCTGAGCGCTTCGCTGAGCCTCTACGAGCTGGACAACCTGATCAAAGTCATTTCAGCGCCGAGAATCATGACCCTGAACGGCCAAAAAGCCAAAATCTCGCAGAAGACCCAAATCCCGGTCGCGACGACGACGGTCTCTTCGGGCCAAACCTCAACCTCGTATTCGTTCAAAGACGTGGAGCTGAGCCTCGAGGTCGTCCCGCAGATTACCGCCGATGGCGGCATCATCATGGCCGTAAAGGTGAAGCGTGAGTTTTTGGGATCCGCCGGCGCGGGCCAGCCGAACCCCGTCAATACGCGCGAAGCGGATACGACCGTGCTGATCAACAACGGCCAGACGATCGTGATGGGCGGTATTTATCAGAGCGATGCGATCGACCAGGAAGAAGGCGTCCCGTTCCTGCGCAAAGTTCC
>DASUEL010000221.1:0-2326 GCA_036275095.1 Bdellovibrionales bacterium | reverse complement strand
TCCGATTCGAGGGATTTTCCTGACTCTTCGCGGCTCCGATGTTTTAGGAAAGATTCTCGACGAGTTTCACGGCTATTCGGCCATGCAACCCGAGCAAAGCCTGTTCATCAAGACGCCAGTTGAGGTGCAAGTTGATGGCGTCAGCAACACCATGCTCACGTTGACCTACAGCATGAACCCCGCCAAGCTCCCGCGCACGGCCATTCTGATCAACGACGGCGACTGGCAGCGCTCGATGACCGAACGCGCGCCTCTCACGCAAAATCTGACGCCGAACCAGAAAACCTATATCCAGAAGCTAGGCCGCTCAACGGGCCGGGACATCGTTCCGATCAATCTCGATCTCTATCGGGAGCTGATGAACAAAGGCCTGATCGTCGACAAGGGCCGCAGGCTGGCGCTGACGGCCCTGGGCCAAGAAGTCTATCGGTACCTTGAGTAAAGAGATTCCTGACAGGTTTTTTAATATTGTCCTCATCGAGCCCGAGATCCCGAACAATACCGGGAACATCGGCCGAACCTGCGTCGGTACGAACTCACGCCTGCATCTCGTCGGTAAACTAGGATTCGAAATTTCAGATCGCTATCTCAAGCGGGCGGGACTCGACTATTGGAAGGACGTCGACTGGGTTCACCACAAGACCTGGGATGATTGGTGGGCTTTGGTCAAGGACCCGGCACGGGTCTTCTACTTTTCGACGAAAGCGCGCAAGAGCTACTTCGATGTCGATTTTCGCTACGGCGATTGGTTCGTCTTCGGAAAAGAGACCAAAGGGCTGGACGAAGATCTTCTACGGAAAAATGACGCGCAGGCGCTAACAATTCCTCAATTTGGGCCGATTCGAAGCCTCAATGTTGCGAATGCGGTGTCCATCGTCGTCTATGAAGCCATTCGACAATTAAAGCCCCCTCAGGGTAAACTTTAGCTTTATGGTTAAGAACTTAATCGCCAAGGTCTTTGGCACAAAACACGACCGCGACATGAAGGCGTTGCAGCCTCTGGTCGCCAAGATCAACTCATTTGAAGACGGCCTCAAGTCCTTGAGCGATGAGCAGCTGCAGGCGAAAACGCCCGAGTTCAAAAGCCGCGTGGCCAAGGGCGAAAGCCTCGACGACCTACTCCCGGAGGCCTTCGCGGTCTGCCGCGAAGCCGCCCGCCGCGTTTTGGGCATGCGCCATTACGATGTGCAGCTCATCGGCGGCATCACGCTTCACCAGGGCAAGATCTCCGAGATGAAAACCGGTGAAGGTAAGACACTGGTGGCGACGCTCCCCGTTTATTTGAACGCGCTTTCAGGCAAGGGCGTGCACGTGGTCACCGTGAACGACTACCTCGCCAAACGCGACGCCGAGTGGATGGGACGCCTCTACAAGTGGCTGGGTCTGAGCGTCGGTATCATCGTGCACGACTTGAATGATCGGCAACGCAAGCAATCATACAACTCCGACATCACGTACGGAACGAACAACGAATTCGGCTTCGACTACCTTCGCGACAACATGAAGTTTCGTCTCGAAGATTACGTTCAGCGCGAGTTCAACTTCGCGATCGTCGACGAGTGCGACTCGATCTTGATTGACGAAGCAAGAACGCCCCTCATCATTTCAGGACCCGCCGAAGAGTCGACCGATAAGTACCAGGTCGTCAATCGCATCATTCCGTACCTCGAAAAAGAAAAGCACTTCGTGATGGAAGAGAAGTCGAAAACGGCCTCTCTAACTGAAGAAGGCAACGCGAAAGTCGAGCAGTTGCTCGGCATCGAAAACCTGTACGACCCGCAACACATCGACCTGCTTCATCACGTGTATCAGGGCCTCAAGGCGCATCACCTCTACAAAGCCGATGTCGACTACATGGTCAAAGACGGCGAGATTATCATCGTCGACGACTTCACCGGCCGCTTGATGCCGGGTCGCCGCTGGAGCGACGGTCTCCACCAGGCGATCGAGGCCAAAGAAGGCGTCCCCGTCAAAAACGAGAACCAAACGCTCGCGACGATCACGTTCCAGAACTACTTCCGCATGTACAAAAAGCTCTCGGGCATGACCGGTACCGCCGACACCGAGGCCGTCGAGTTCAAGAAGATCTACAACCTCGATGTCGTCGTCATTCCTCCGAATCGCCCGGTTCAGCGTATCGATCAAAACGACGTCGTCTATAAAACCGAGCAGGCGAAGTTCAAAGCGATCGCCGCCGAAATCAAAGAACGCAACTCGAAGGGCCAGCCGATTCTGGTCGGTACCGTTAGCATCGAGAAGTCCGAGCACTTGAGCTCGTTCTTGAAACGCGCAGGCGTTCCGCACAACGTTCTGAACGCGAAACACC
>DASUEL010000220.1:0-9769 GCA_036275095.1 Bdellovibrionales bacterium | reverse complement strand
GCCGACGCCTACAACAACGGCCAGACGGTCGCGGTCTCGTGCTTCTGTCGTGCCGGTGACGCATGTCACGCCGATGTCGTGAAGATGGCGATCGAGAAGGTCGGGCGAACGATGAACGCCCGCGAAGTCGCTGCGGAGAAGCCGGCCCGCGCGGTCGACGAACGTACGCCCTCGATATACGCGAACCCCAGGACCCAGCGAGCGATAAACGAGATCCTCTCCTTCAGCCGATCGGAGATGTTGCTCGCGACGTTGGAGGACACCGAGGGCCGCAACAGAAGCGAGCACGCCTCGTATCTCAACGGACATTCGCAGTTCGTCAGGGACGCCTACGAGCGCGGCTGCGTGGTTCGCAATGGCGCCTTGATATCGCCGAAGGATGTCGCATCTGTTGCGCCGCCGCTCACCGTGGCGACCAGCGAGTACGCCGTCAAAAGGCTCTCGACGATCGTGGGGGCGGAACGAGCCAAGAAACTCGCACCGCGGATCGTCGAACACGGGAAGGCGATCGCCGGTGCGTCCGCCGACCGCGATACGACGATCAAGGTCTTCAACTGGATGTACGAGGCCCTGGAAGGCAGAAATGGATTCCTACCCTCCGGTGAAGGAATGCCCGAACATGAGTCGAAAGAGGAAAAATTCGAAAGGACCTTGACGGAGATATCAAGGGCCGCAGTGGAAATGTCCCGGCTCGAACCGTCCGATAAGCTGCTCCCGATGGACCACCAGAACCAGCATGCGACCGTTCATCACGATCAGTTCGCCCCAGGTGAATCCAACGATAGCGATATCGAGCACGACTCCCTGGAAGCGACGGAATCTGTCGTCGCTCTGCAGGAGTTCGATCGTTTTGAATTGGCGGATCCGACTCTTTCCCGCTTGTCATCCGCGATGTCCGCTGAAGAACTCAACCGATGGACCGAGATTCGCTTGCCGGTGATCGACGAAGAGCTCGAAAGCGGTACGTCGGTGGGATCGATCCTGAAGATCTACCAGAACGGCGTCTATCACGCCGCGAAAGAGGGGCCGGCGGAGAAACAATCGGCGATCGACAATCTGAAGTTCGCGTCCGCGTACATCCGCCACCAACTGAAACAACCGGAGTCCAGGCTGCGGCACTACAATCCGCGCTATCGCGACTACGCGGCGATGCTCGAGAGCGCGACGTCGCGGGCGGAGGTGATCGACGCGGCCTCGACGATTCGTTTGGAGAACGCCCGGACCGGATTCCAGTGGGAAAAGCTTCCGGTAGCGGAAAAGGCCAAGACCGACCGACCGCTGACCGCGAAGGAAATGCAGTTCCTGTTAACCGAAGCATCCCCGCGCCACTACACATCGGAGATGACCGCGACGAAACTCTCCTACCTGGCCGTCGGGCACGAGGCCAGAGCGAAAACCGAGGCTTTGATGCGCGCGGAAATCGCGCCGAGCCCGGAAGCCGTGCAACTGATCGGCAGTCTCGAATCAAGAGTTAGAAGGCGAGATCTCAAAAATTCACTGGCCGCCACGAGGCATTTTCTAGCAAGTTTGAATACCTCGAACGACGAGCTGCGTTACAAGAATGTTTTCGATCACAGAGAGCTGTACCAGAGGCTGCCCGCGGCAGAGAGGGACTTTGTATATCAAAGAGCCGTACAGCAAAAGCAGTCGCTAGAGTCGAAGCTCGCTCCCCGCGAGAAAGGTGATGAAGTAAGGGTCAGTGACTCGACCCACGCAACAGGAGAGATAAACACTTCGCTGAAGCACGATGATCTAGCGGCCTTGCGGCGCGCCGTTAAGGACAACGTCGTCGAGTTAGTCGGGCATAATCCCGAAGTGACCTCGGTTCAACTCGCGGAGAGGACGAGCCTTGTATTCGGTGCGGCTTTGGCGAAGATCGGCTTCTCCGATGTTGACGTTAAGTGTGAGATCGACGCGATCAACAGGGAAATGGGCGAGGGCGTTGTGAACGGCTTGAGATCGGCTAACCTTGATCAGCACCGCAGGGACGTTAACCAGCACATAAACTCCAGAAACTCTTCGGGAGACAATGGCTCGCGCGTGGGTGCGACGCAGGAGAGGTTTTCAGACCGGCTCTTGACCCGTTGAAAGATACCTGCACGGCGAGAACGCTTAAACAGGTGGGCCAGTGAGCGGCGGACGGGTTCGCCCTATGCGGCGCCTAACTGATACGGGTGTAACTCCCTTGGATGCCCCGTAAATAACCCCGGACTCATTCAGGGATCTCGTTGCTTCGAGGCGGTCAATTCCTTACCTTCTTGTTTGGAGAGTCCGGCTGTTCGATCAGCCCCACAGCAGCCAATTGGTTGGATGTCGGATCGGAGGTAATCTCTCTAACATCCTCCAGCCGGAGAGCCCCTCCCTTCCATCGCCGCTGTGAGCCCGGCGTCACGACCAGAAACCACGCCGAGGCCTCGTCGCGCCTAGGACCTAGTGGCATCGCCCAAAGGGTGGAGCGGTGGTGGCTCTGCCGCGAATAAAGGTAAAAGTAATTGCGGTGAGCGATAGCGCGATTGGCGTTCGAATAACTGCGACCCTCTTTCGGGTTCCACACCACACCCTCCATTTCTCTCAGGTCTTTGGGGAATCCGCCGCGCTTCTTGTTGAACGAGAGGAGGTCACGCATGATGACCTCGGCCGCGTCCACGGGCAGGTCAGCGGCACGCTGCCGCTCGGCCACCCACAAGCTGTAGACGTACACCCCGACGACGAGCAGCAGAGCCAGCGGAAGGAGGACGAGCGATATCTTCAAGCTGTTCAGCATACATCTCCGTACCTTCTCTAGAGCGTGTGATAGCGTTGTTCGTACCTGCTCGACAGCCGAAGGCGCAGATCGCCGGTCAGGTCGTCGAGGGCGTCGGCGTATGGGTGATCGAAAGAGCCTTCCACTTCAGGCGGGCTTTCTGATCTGACGGCGCCTACTGTTAACGGTTTGAGCAGCCCCATCAACCTTTCGTCGGTGTAGACCCGATCTACCTCCCTCGAAATGAGTTCGGAAACGTCCTCCCGTACGGACTTGATCCCGGCACTTGCCGGCGAAGGCGGGGAAAGGGAGAAGGTGGGGTCGATATCTCCCAAATGCAGTTCACGCGGCGATCCTTTTTGCCTCGCGGCGAAGGATTCCGGCAGCACGGCCAGCGGTGGATACGCGGCCCTGATCGGCGGCGCGGTGTCGCTGATGATAAGCACTTCCGAATGGGCTGCTATCTGCCGGATCTCCGACGGCAGCATGAGAGAACGCTTCTGCTCGGCGTATCTCGTGTTGTCCGATCTTTTGCCCGGGAAATCCTGAAAGGTCTTCGAGAAGATCGTCGTCTCACCAAGCTGCTTCGAGGCGTACTCCGCCGTCACGTCGTCGAGGCCGGGCAGAAATATCTTAGTCATTACGGTACCCAGGATCGCGTTCGCGCGCTCCCGTCCGTACTGGTCGTACATCTGCGGCAAGTCCTGATATCCGAGGCCGAGGCCGACTCCGCGCCCGCGCCCGATACCGGAGATGCGTTTCACCTCCGCTACGTTGAGCTGATACGCCTCGTCTATGAGTACGAAACACGGGAACTCGGGCTCGTTGAGACCGTCGAGTCGCATCTCCATCACCGCCTGCCCGAGGAACGTCGCGATGAACTCCTTATATATATCCGCCGCCCCCTCGGAGACGACCAGGTAAACGGCTGTCCCGGGGCTACGAAGATCGGAAAAATCCACTTCTCTGCAGCCCGCATTTTTTTCCTCCGCGGTTCGCGGCATTGTCACCTTTCGCGCGGGCGCAAGAGTGAACGGCCGGAGCTTGTTGTACAGGCCGATGAGGATTGACCCGCGTGTTTGGATCGGTGCTTGCCGGAAAGCGAGGTACGCCTGCTTCGCATATATGCTCGGTGAGTTCTCCATCGCCTCCGCGAACGAGTCCTTCTCCTGCTCCCCGAGCGACAACAGAAAATCGGCCGCGAAGGCGGGGATCGCCTTCTCCCGGTACACTTCGGAGATGTGTAGGAGAATCGCAGTGAGTGCGATCTGTTCCGCATCGCCCCAGAACGGATCCGCGTTTGTCTTGCGGCGGCTTTCGATCCCGATCATCATCCCGGCGACCTGGCAAGCGAAGGCGGGATCGTTCCGGCACTTCGGGATGAAGTTCCACCGATCGCTCTTCGACGGGTCGTTTAGGTCGAGGCGGAAAACCGTATTCGCGGCGCCCGCCGTTTGTGCGAAAAGTTCGCCTTTCGGGTCGTAAACGAGGCACGAAGACCGGCCGAGGATCGCCCGGATCATCGCGATGAAGAACGTTTTCGATTTTCCGGAGCCGGTCGGCCCGAACATCACGAAATGCCGGAGCCACTGTGCCGGGGGCAGAAACACATCGCGGCCGCCGAACGCTTTCGCGATCGGCAAGGCGTTCGCGGGGGTCGGCAACCCTCGGATCCGGTTCATCAAGCCGCAACGGATGAGGTCGGCAGCCTTGGCCCACCGAGCCGATCCGTGAGCCGTGCTCATCCGCCTGATGCGATAATTCGACAGAAGCGAATAGGCGTCAACGCACCCGCCGCCGACGCAGCAAAGTGCCATCGCCCAGAAAACGAGGTTGACCAGACCCGGTTCCGAGAAAAGCCATCCGGCGAAGAGGCTTAGGACCGCACCGATCACCCCAAGCATGATGAAGAAGGCTCCCTTGCCGATGTCGCCCGCCCAGTGCCAGAACGCATTGTACGAAGGCAGGTACTGCTCGTTCGCCTTGCGTGGGATCCCGTATGCCGCATCCAACCTTTCTATCCGCTCGCGGGAAAACATAATCATTCTACGGGCGTTGCCCTGTCGCTCTGAGCACGTCACTTTGCTCGCGAAGTTCGCGCATCGCGGTTTCGTTCAGCGGCAACGCGTCCCCTCGCCACCGCCTGATCTTCCAGCCCGCGGCGCTCAACTGTTCATTGCTGCTGAACGGAACCGGTGTTTGCGCGGTGCTGGATGCCTCGAAATAAATCACGGAGTTCGCCTCGCTGACGGGAAGGGGAAATTTAAGCAGTATTGCGGGACCGACGCTCGGCGCTTTTGGCAGTGTCAGAATCTCGAACGAAAGTGGAGCAGCGCGGTAACTGAATCGCAGTTCACTCAGGCTTGAACGAAACGAACCATCCTCGATTTCGATTCCGGGCGGAAAAAGTTTCCTTGCCATCATCTCGCTAATCAGTTCGACGTAGGAGACGTTGGCTTTTCCAGTGGCCCCGTGCCTCGCAAACACCGCCAGGGAGACAGCCATCCCTACCGCCCCAGCCTCTCTGAGCCTGAGAGCCGTCTCGTAGGCGGTACCGGAAAGCGGTTCCCGGTGGGAGATCGGGCTTCCGGTGTCCGCATCCGGATTTTCCGATCCACCGTTTTCAACGAAGCGGAGCTGAGCGTGCTCCAGTCTGGACGGAGCGGTCAGCCTCACCGCGACGGTGATACCCGCCGTGAGTAGGATAAAAACAAACGCGCCGGACCGCGACGGGTCGATGAGCGAGCGCAATCGCGCAAATCTGCTCGGAGTAGGCTTCTCGCTCTTCACCGATTCGGATCGGGAATTTGCCTGTCCATTCTTCTCTTTCATCATCGGCAACCCGCCCCAACCAACTGCGGCCATCGCCGCGCCCACGACTCATCCCATTCCGCAAGCCAGGCATCCACCACCGGATCGAACGCGTTCGTCATCGCCAGCAAATAGTCCAGCTGCAAACCGAGCAGCTCGCGCGCCTCGCCGGTTTTCACGAAGTAGCAGAAAAATCGGCTGAGCGACCGCTCGTCGAGGCTCTCGACGGAATTCCTCACAAACGCACCGGCGACATCTATCGATTCCCGGATGCTCGGGTGATCCTCCATCCCCGCGATCCCCCGCACCGCGTCGAGCAGCTTCACCGACAAAGCGAGCTGAGCGGACGTGGCCGTGGGGGTCCGCGCCCGAAGGATCTCGAGCTCCTTTTCGAGGGTCGGGTTCGCGAACCGGCTGTAGATGTGCCGCGAAATGAACGGTCCGCTCAGTTTGTGGCGCAGATCGTTCGAGGTCGTAATCACGATCGGCCGGGATGCCCAGTCGCTAACCCCGATGCAGCCACCCTCATATCGAGGGACGTATATGAGTCCGCGTTCGAGCGGCATCAAAAGCGAATCCTCGATGCTCGCACCGAACTTGTCGCTCTCATCGAGCAGGAGCACGGGCGGAGCCGTCCGCGGTTTCGCATCGGCCGCTTTCGCGGCCAGATCGTACGCCAGACCGACCTCGCCGAGGATGAGGAACTGCCTCTGCCATTTCATCCGGCGCGCGTTTTCCATCGCGTTCGTTTTCTCGCTTGCCGGAAGCCCCTTGGCAAGCAGTACAACCTCACGCATCCATGCCTCCTGCTCTTCGCGGTCCCAGTCGTAAAGGATCTCCTCCTGCCGGAGCCCGTCGCGCCCCGCGACCACGCAGATCGTGAGGTTGCACGCCGCGGCGAGAGCCTCCGGGAACGCCGTCTTGCCGCTCCCGCGCGTCCCGGATATCAGCCATGCACGGCCCGACTTCAGGCTCTCGCAAAAATCCCCGAACACTTCCTCCGCCGGAACATAACCGGTGTCGCAGAGGAGACTGTACAGGTCGCCCTCACCCCCCTCCTTCAAAAGAACGCGCGGGTCGATCTGCGGGCGGTCCGGATCGTGCGGGATCATTCCTTTGTCGCCTCCTGAATCGGTTTGCGGCCGGCTAATGTGGAACTCTCCGGCAGGCCGGTGACCAGAACGTAGCCGTTTGACCCGGCGGCGACCTCCAGGAAGGTGTCTTCGCGTTTGTTCTTCAGGATCGCCCCCGACAGGTCCTCGGTCATCGACTCCGTTCCCCGTCGCAGCGGTTCGGAAAGGATAACGGTGCCGCCGGACCTGATCGCGCCGATCGAGCCGAGAACGGACCCCGCCGTCTCCTTCATCCCTCGGAAGAAGCTTGCCCACTGCGATGTGAGATTTCGTCGCTTTCCCTCGATGCCGGACGCGCCGTCGCGACCGAGAAGCTCCCCGTTGAATCTGACAAGCTCGCCGGATACGGGGTCGATGAATCCGACGATATCCACGAAGGCCCGAACGGACTCGCCCGCACGAACATTTCCCACGATCATCGTCCCGGCCGGATAGGCGTACCCCTTCCCTTCGACGGCGCGGGTCAGCTCCATCCGCACGAAGCCGCCCGAGTTGCGCAGCGTGTAGAGGGAGCCGACGAGGCGGACGGGCAGCAATGTTCCGAACGGTATGTGGTTTTGCAGTACGGCTTTTGGTGACACCGTATCGGTGGCCGCGGCGCCTTCGATGGGTTTGCGGATCTCCGCTTGGGGATCGGTCTTTCTAAATACACCGAAGAAGAGGGATCGGCCACGAGCGCCATCCGGGTCGGATTCATTCGACACATTGTCAGGCGTCCGACTGTCCGCAGCACTCGTTTGTTGAAGATGGGATAAACCAGGCTTATCAGTCGAGCTTTGCGGCGGCGTTGTCACCGGGTATGAGGCTACTTCGGCGGGGCGCACCCCGCTGTCTTGACTGCCCGCTCTCAACCCAGGCAAAACATCGCCGGCATCCGCCTTCGGATCCAACGGCCCAGTCTGTGCGTTTTCATCCAGAACGATCGGGGTATCCAGCTGCGTACGGGCCGCGGAGGTCGATGAAGCCGGTGCGATCATGCTGAGCGCCATCTTTAGCTTTTCGTCCTCGGTCGCAGGCGGAGCGGCTTGAGCATTCTTTTGCCCGCTTCGGTTCACCGCTTCCGGCTTGGGTGAGGAGAACCATCCCATGCCGAAGAACCAAGCTACGCCGACGACGAGGAGGCAGAGAAAACCCCCGAAACCCGCGACCGTCTTGAGAACTTTCCACCGGCGCTTCGTTTGTGGGGCCGCAGGTTCATCAATCTGGGCGGTCTCGTCCTCCTCCGCAGTTTCGATTTCGTCGGATGCTTTGTGCAATAGTTTCTCCCTCGCGTCATCGTCCTCGAAACCGGGAAGCGCCGAGGGTATCTCAACCGGATCGGGTGTTGCTTTATCCATCTCTTCGCTCCTTAGTTCTTTCGATCCCCGATGGTCCAGGTAATCGGTGCGTCGGCGGCTTCGCGATGCGCGACGAGGACGCGGATGTTTTGATTGATCCCGAGGATGGGGGCTTTGTAGACGAGTGCGTAGTAAGCGATCGAACCGGCCTGCACGAGCCCTTCAAGCGTGGTCGACTCCACGTATTGAGGATCGATCCGGGTGGTCTGAATGCCGTTCCCGCCGCTGTCGCTCGTCTGCACCTGAAGCTCGGGCGAACCGGGCACGAGTCGCAGATTGGCCGTGGTGACGTTCCGCACGCCGACCACCACGAGTCGCGTTTCCGGATCGAGTTCCGTGACGCGCGATACGGCGAGCTCAAGACCGTGGTCGGGTTTGGACCACGGCGCGAGATGTTTGAGGGGCTCTTTGATACTTTCCGCGAGTCTCTTGTTCGCAAGGGCCGAGATCTCCACTTCCGTCCTTCTCTTGTCCGCCCCCTTGACGCGAACCGGTTTCGAACCCGGGACATCCGCGTACACGGAACTAATCGAAGGGCCGTTTTCAGGTTGCGTTCCGACCGGGGACGGCTCCAATTGAGGAACGCCGGAGACGAGCTTCGAGACCGCCCGCGAATTCATCGGAACCGGCGAACCTCCCTCGCCCCCGAGATCATAAGCCAGGCCCGCTGTGCGCCGGGCCGAAATCACCGCATCGCGGTCGTATGTGACGACGCAGCGGTGCGCGTTCTTCCTGAGTTCCGCGACGGGGATCAACTCAAGAATCAGAACCAGCCCCGACCGCATCTGGAGGCTGATCGCGCTCGCGGCCCCGCCATCACGCGACGGCAGGAACGATTCGCCCGGGTAGATCGTGATCGACCGGTCCGTCTCCTTCGTCGGCGAATGAAAAACGGAAGCGAGCTTCGGGTTCCCTTCGTGGATGTAGTAGATGCCGTCCGAGGCCGGAAACTCCACGATCGAGACCGCGTTCTGTGCGAGACCGAGCCGTATCACGGTCGGTTGCTTGGGGTTGACCGTCACCCTGGCCTCGCCGGAAAGGTAATCCGGTTCCGCCAGATTGACGACCGAGACCGGTGGCGCCTGCGTTGGTGCTGGTGACCTTGCGGGCGATGCGGCCCCCGCAGCCGCCGCGGGGATCACCTTTTGACCCCGTTTCTTGACCAGCTTCGACCCGATAGGTCGCAACTGTGCCTGTGCTTCCATTTCGGAAGATCCGAGTAGGATCGCTGCCGCCAGGAAGACGGCAAGAGCGAGCTTCGATACTTGAACGTTCATAAGATTGATAGGCATTGTTTCTTCGGATAGGTTCACTGTTCGCGAACCGGGTTCGTTTGTGGATCGGCCACCGTACCCTGCTCGGCAGCATCGGCGATAAGGGTCACGGGAGAGACGGATTTGCCGTTCACGGGCTCGACCCTGAACCGCAGGATCGTGAACCCCGTGCGCAGGTTGTTATCGTTTCTCACCGGGGAGAAGGGGCTGTCCTTGAGGAGCAGCTTGGCCTTGAGCTGGACGGATTCCTCGACGTCCTGCCCGGCGGCTTTGCGGCGGATCTTCCGGACCCCGATCGCACGGAGAACGTATGGGTCGTTCTCGTCGACGGTCAGGTCCTGAAGCTCCCACGAAGAGTTGACGCTCTCAGCTTTCTCCGCCGCCAAGACGCCGTTCTGCTTCAGGCGCGTCGCCATCGCGATCGACAGATCTGGGTCCAGCATCCGCAGCAGCTTGTTCACCTGGCTTTCC